>NZ_JBNPMC010000013.1:0-78852 GCF_050313795.1 Bariatricus sp. SGI.154 | reverse complement strand
TCTTATCTATCTGAAACTATTATTTCAAATAGTGATTTTTTAAATTAGAATTACGTTCCCATCGGTCTTTACCTCTTTTTCATTAAATTTGTTTTTTAGAATAAGCTTAAGTTTTTGGTGGTCCGTCCTCCTTTTGTTTTGTTGTTATTATAATATCTCAATATAGTTCAAATGTCAAGCATAAAAACAGAAAAAAATAAAATAAATTCAAAAATAACAGAAAATAATAAATTCCAGAAAGAAAAGAAAGAAAAAATAAATAAATAAATGGATTTTGTCATGTGAATATGATACTGTTTTCTAATAAATAATGCGTTCATGACATTGCCTAAATAAGGAAATATAAGTAAAATATATACTATATGGTTGTATTATTTTATAGAATACAGATTCAGGAGGAATAGGATTATGATTGTGTCAAGATATTATGAAAATCTACACATGCTGCATGAGAATACCATGCCAAACAGAGCGTACTATATTCCGGCATCGAAAAGAATGGATCATCTCGTAATGAACAGAGAGGAATCCGACAGGATGCAGTTACTTACAGGCGAATGGAAATTCCGCTATTTTGAAAGTATTTATGATGTAAAAGAACATTTTTATGAGATAGATTACGGCGTGGAAGAGTTTGATACGATTCCTGTGCCCGGAATGTGGCAGAATTATGGATACGACAAACACCAGTATACGAATACCCGTTATCCATTTCCGGCAGATCCGCCTTATGTGCCACAGGAAAATCCATGTGGTGAATATGTACATAGTTTCTATTATCAGCGTGATGAAAAAGCGCCAAGAGCTTTCTTGAATTTTGAAGGAGTGGATTCCTGTTTTTATCTGTGGATCAATGGGAAATATGTAGGTTACAGTCAGGTATCACACTCCACCAGTGAATTTGAGGTAACGGATTATCTGACAGATGGTGAAAATAAACTTGCGCTTCTTGTATTGAAATGGTGTGACGGAAGTTATATGGAGGATCAGGATAAGTTTCGGATGAGTGGAATATTCCGCGATGTATATTTGCTGAAACGTACGGAAGAGGGAATCTTCGATTATTTCTTGACCACAGATATACAGGAAGAAAAGGCCGCAATTGATATTCGGTTTAAGTATTTGGCGGAAAAGATTCCGGTTTCTGTAAGTATCTATGACGCTGAAAACCAGTTAGTTGCCAAAGGTAAGGTTGAAAATAATACGGATGGCTGTGAGAATCCTTTTGGAGTAATGGCGAGGGAGTCTGGTGAGGAACAGAATGAGAATTTTGTTTTAGAAAAACAGGATTTATACCAGTCAGAAATTCGGCTGGAAGTGCAAAAGCCACATCTGTGGAATGCGGAAGAGCCGTATCTCTATACTGTTGTATATGAGACGGAGGGCGAAGTGATCACTGATCGTTTGGGAATCCGTGAGATTACTGTACGCAATCAGGCTGTATATGTGAATGGAGTGCTTGTGAAATTCCATGGAGTAAACCGTCATGACAGTGATCCGGTAACGGGTTTTGTTATAAGTCCGGAACAGATGAAGAAAGATCTATTCCTTATGAAAGAGCATAATGTCAATGCCATCCGTACCAGTCATTATCCAAATGCACCGCAATTCTACCAACTCTGTGATCAGTACGGGTTCTTCGTGATTGACGAGGCAGATAATGAAAGCCACGGAGCGAATGATCTTTATATGGAAGACTGTACTTGGGAAAATAGGAGAACGAAATGGAATCAATTGATTGCAGATAATCCGGAATTTACCGAGGCAACACTGGATCGTACCTATAGATGTGTACACAGAGATAAGAACCGTCCTTGTGTTGTAATCTGGTCTATGGGAAATGAATGTGCATATGGATGCACCTTTGAGGCTGCGCTCAAGTGGACGAAGGAATTCGACCAGAGCCGTCTTACCCATTTTGAAAGCGCCCGTTATACCATGAATAACCGGAAGTATGATTATTCCAATCTGGATCTGCACAGTAGGATGTATCCGCCGTTTGAGGAGATTCAAGAATATTTTGACAGTGATCCGGATAAGCCGTATGTAATGTGTGAGTACAGCCATGCAATGGGAAATGGTCCTGGCGATCTGGAGGAATATTTTGAAGTAATCCAGGAGAGACCTGGCTTTTGTGGCGGATTCGTGTGGGAGTGGTGTGACCATGCAATTTATAAGGGCAAAACAATAGAAGGGAAAGATGTTTATTATTATGGTGGAGATCATGGAGAATATCCACATGATGGGAATTTCTGTATGGATGGGTTGGTGTATCCGGACCGTAGAGTACATACGGGACTGTTAGAATTTAAAAATGTACATCGCCCGGCAAGAATCGTCCGTTTCGAGCAGGAGAGTGGAGACTGTACGCTACACAATTATATGGATTTTGTGAATCTAAAAGATTATCTCAGCATCCGATACGAAGTAAACTGCGATGGACAGATTGTAGATTCTGGTATTATCCCACAGATGGAGATGCCTTCTGTTGCACCGCATGAAGAAGCGGTTTTGAAATTGAATATCCAGGTGCCGGAAAAAGGAAGTTGTTATTTGAAGGTATACTATGAATTGGCAAATAAGACTGAGATTCTTCCGGAAAAGTATTTGTTAGGATTTGATGAGATTCGGCTCAAAAATCAAGATGGAAGGAATCAGAAAAAGCTGGAACTCTTAGAACGAGAAACGATACAGGGAACGATGCAGGAAACAAGGCGGAAAACACGGCCGGAAGCATTGGATAAAGAGTTTGCTCCAATCTCTGTGGAAGAAGATGACCGATACCTGTATCTGTGCCATCCAAATTTCCGGTATGTATATAATAAACTGACAGGTTTATTTAAGAATATGGTATATGAGCAAAACCAGATACTTGAAAAACCGATGGAGGTAAATATCTGGAGAGCGCCAACGGATAATGACCGGAAGATCAAATTCGAATGGATGGCGGCTCATTATGATAAGAGTGTGACACGCGCTTACAGTACGGATTTCAGGCAGGAGGAAGATCAGGTTGTAATTTGCAGTAAGATGTCTGTTTCCGCTGTAATCATACAGCGGATTCTGGAAATTGAGGCTACATGGACTGTAAAGCATACGGGTAAAATAGAAGTCAATATACAGGTGAAACGAAATACGGTATTCCCTGAACTTCCAAGATTCGGACTTAGGCTGTTCCTGCCAAAGCAGATGACGGATGTGACATACTATGGAATAGGACCTCAGGAAAGTTACTGTGATAAATGCCGTGCAGGAAGTCACAGCGAATATTCAAGTGATGTCCGGCTGATGCACGAAGACTATATCAAACCACAGGAAAATGGAAGTCATACAGATTGTGATTATGTACTGGTAAGAGGAGCAAACGCAGGGCTTGCAGCGGTTGGAGATGATAAATTTGCATTCAATGCTTCTATCTACACGCAGGAAGAATTGACGGAAAAAGCGCATAATTTCGAACTGGCGCCAAGTGGCTATACGGTACTGTGCCTGGATTATCGTCAGAATGGTATCGGATCCAACAGTTGTGGACCGAAGTTATTGGAAAAATATAGATTGGACGAAGAAGATTTCCGGTTCAATATACATCTGCTGCCATATGTAATTCATTAAGAGAAAAGGTACCGGATGAATCGTAAAATACTTATTGAGTCTATTAATGGCTGCCGCACTATGAATTTGTTACTTCAGATGACTATTCTTATATTTTAACAGCATTACAAGGTCTGATAACGGCTACGGAAGATCAAAAGGCAAAACATACATTGGAAAAAGTAGCCAATATGTCGAAAGCAGCTTCAAGAGTTGTCTCTTTGTATCAATAATTATGACATCCTGTTGTCGTATATGCTATGTTACACTGGAGAAAAAAACGGAGGTGTCTTATGGTGAGTCCATATGAAAAATGTCCTGTATATGAAAATGAAAATTATCTTCTGAAACTTGTAGATATGTCAGATGCACCAGATTTATTATTGGTATATTCGGATGAAAAAGCCGTACCATTCTTTAACAGTGATAATTGTGGTGGTGATGATTTCTACTATACGTCATTAGAACGTATGCAAAGCGCAATCGATTACTGGCTGTGGGAATACCAGAGAGAAGGCTTTGTACGCTGGACAATTTATGACAAAAAAATTCAGCATGCGATTGGAACAATTGAGTTGTTCCATCGTAGATCGGATGACTATTTCAATCATTGTGGCCTGTTGCGGTTAGATTTAAGAAGTGATTACGAACAATCAGAAAAAATCCTTGAAATATTATCTCTGATTACGCTGCCTGCATTTGATGTATTTGAATGTAAGACGATTGCAACGAAGGTTCTTGGTTTTGCTTCAGAGAGGAAATCTGCATTAGAAAAGATGGGATTTATAGCATCAGAGGAAAAATTAATCGGTGGGCATGACCGTGAAATTTACACAGATTATTATATTTTGCAAAATAATATAAAAGCATAGATGTGGAGGTACCATCATGTACTGTATATTAATTACTGGAATTCCGGCTTCCGGAAAGAGTACAATGGCTGAATTTTTGGCCAATCATTTGAACCTGCCAGTTATTTCAAAAGATAACATTAAGGAATTGATGTATGACGTAATCGGATTCCGGTCAAGAGAAGAAAAGGTTCGATTAGGAATTGCCAGTATGGATATCATGTACTATATGGCCGAGCAGTTAATGAAAAGACAGCAACCTTTTATATTGGAGAATAATTTTGAGAATATTTCAAGAGAAGGGCTGCTTGCGATTCTTGAAAAATATTCCTATACGGCAATTACTGTTACTTTAACAGGTGACTATAAGAAAATATATCAGCGTTTTCTGGAAAGAAATGATAGTCCAGACAGGCATCGTGGACATGTTGTCAATCAATGTTATCCCGAGAGAGGAACGCCAGGCGATGTAACTTCGATTTCATATGAAGGATTCGTGGCAGGGATTACTAATCGGGGGATGGATTGTTTCGTGGCAAATGGTCCACATATTATTGTGGATACGACGGATTTTGGGAAGATAGATAGGGAAGAGATATTAGATAAAATCATTGAGTATAGAGAAGAAATATTGAATGATGGATATGAATAATATGGATATGACAACAACAGTGTAAAGCGGAAAACTATATGTCAATTATCAGTGATGGAACAATGACAATTGATGAATTGGTTTATAAGGTTACAGCGCATTTTGAATTGTCAAGGTATCCGGAAGAAACTGCCAGTGGCAGGTCTTTGCAAGTTATGCATAAAAATTAAATGCGAATAAACTGATGAAAGGAAAATGCTATGGGCAAACGAGGTTACGTCCCGGAAGATGAAAAACAATTTGCCGGAACCCAGTTAGAACAATTAAAAAAAGCGGCAAGAGAAGTACAATTTCTTCTGGATCAGGGATATGGAGTAAAGCAAACGACAACATTTGTCGGCAATCACTATCTATTTTCGGAACGGCAGCGTTTAGCCCTGGCAAGAACTGTATCGCCCAAAGAATGGATTGTGGAACGGAACCGTAAAGAACGATTAATTCAAGCAGAGAATAATCTGCCTAAAACAGTGCATATTGATGGCTTCAATACAATTATTACATTGGAGGTAGCGTTGTCAGGAGGTCCGGTTTTTGCCTGTGGAGATGGAACAATACGCGATTTGGCAGGACTACGTGGAACTTATCACATTATTGAGCAAACGAAAAAAGCAATTGAACTGATATTGCATCAATTGGATTTCTTAGGGATAGAAAATGCTTGCTTTTACTTAGATGCGCCAGTTTCCAATTCGGGCAGATTATCAAGTTTGATTATAGAGTGTGCAGATAAATATGATGTGTCTGTAAAGGTTCAAGTAATCAATGATGTAGATCGGACATTAGAACAAAGGGATGGGGTTATTAGTGGAGATGCTATCATTTTGAATCATTGCATCAGCTGGCTGAATATAATGCCTAAGATTATGGAACATATAGAATCTGTATGGATGATTCAGTTACAATAGTTTGAAACTTTGTCTAGTATAAGATATCGGGGACAGTATATGAAAGAATGTAGAACCAATACTTTGAGATACGGTCGGATCATGGATGTGATTCGAAAAATGGGCGGCTATATCGATTCACATGGGATGCTGCAGTTTAAGAAAGGCTTCCTCGTAGGGGAGAGAGTACCGCCACATAGTTCGTTATTTCAGAGATGGGCGGATATGGTTGTCGCTGAATATGGTGATATCGGATTATTGGAAATACCGGATGAAGAAGGGCGGATGATTCATCAATTCCGTATGTATATTGACAGGCACAATATCACATATGTCCGAAAGTATTTTAAAGAAAAAGGAATGACGGACGAGGAGGCTCTGGAAGCCTATGTATTTGCAGCAAATGAGCGTGGCGGATTGAACGGAAGAAAACTGCTCAGAGAGCCGGCGCGTCTTCACAATAAGTATCCGTCAGATTCAGATTATTGGAGGTATCAGAGAGGAAGGGAGAACAAGAAGCGTCTTACACCTGATTTTCATTCTGAGTTCATTCTTGACCGGGAGGGGAATTTTGTCAGTCAGTGGAATGTCTTGGAGATGGATAAGAATGGATATGTGATTGGAGATATTGCATATTACAGGATGGAACATGACAGGAAATATACATGGGAAGATTTTGGGCGGCAGATTATGGATACGGAATCTTTTAACTATGCATCAGAGAATGATGTGGTCCATAAGAAACTGGATATTCAGCCTCCAGGCAGATTAGATACGGATCTTCGACGACAGATTGCCAGAGAATGGAAAAGCCCCATCAAATCAATGGGGCCGATCAAACACTTAAAAGATTTGAAAAAACTAAAAGAACGAAAAAATCTTTATAACTATCATTCTGACAAAGGAGATACATACTCAGAGAGCAATTCCTGATACAGACGGCAGACAGGCAGACCGACTACGTTGTTGTAATCTCCTTTGATGCATTTTACATGGATGGCAAATGTCCCCTGAATTCCATAAGCGCCGGCTTTGTCCAGTGGATCGCCGGATTCTACATAGGCACGCAGATCTTCCTTACAGATCGGGCAGAAAGTAACATCTGTTGATTCATAGAAGGTCTTTGTATGCACCTGTCCCTTTTTAGAGATGATTAGGGATACGCCTGTGTAGACCTGATGCGTACGATCTGCCAGCATGGAAAGCATGTCATAGGCTTCCGCTTTATCGGCTGGCTTGCCAAGAATCTCATCACGGTATACGACAACCGTGTCTGCACCAATTACAACACAATCTTTGGTGCCGTGGTGTTCGAATACATCCTGCGCTTTTTGGGCAGCCAGTTCCATCACCACTTCGGATGGAATGGTCTTTGTAATTTTTTCTTCCACAGTAGATGGAATTACTTCGAATCGGAATCCTGCCTGTTCCATAAGTTCTTTTCTTCTTGGAGAGGCAGAGGCTAAGATATATCTCATAGAATTATACTCCTTATCTTTCTGCATAATATGTCATTTTAACATATCTCGCCAAAGTTTGCCATACTGTTACTTGGATTCCTCCTCTAACAGGCGAAGTCCGGCTGTACTGGTAACCGGCAGAGAGAAGATGATTCCTCCCGCAGGGCTTCCGGTTCCTGCCTGCTGCATAATGGCTCTCATAATATCGTTCTTCTGTGTAGTACGTACAACAATAAAGATCATCTCTTTTTCTTCCGCAAGAGAGATTCCAAGGAATCTCTTCGCGTGTTCTGCACCGGTTCCTTTCGCATGGATGACCGTACCACCCGGAGCCTTGGCGCTTCTTGCCGCATCCATAATCGTCTCAATATATCCTGCATTTGCAATTGTCACTAACAGTTCATATTCTGTGTTCTGCAAGGTGCTTTCCTCCTTTAATAATACGTCCTGGCCAACGGTGAGATATTGCAGTACTTTCTTGCCTCCGATGCTGCTAAGTGGTATGAGAAAAGCAATTCCTCTGCCAGGGATATCAATTCTGACTTTGCTATATAATTCTTTCTTCAGATATTTCCAGGTATCCATGGTAACAAAGGCAAAGTAAATGGCTTTCTCGGTTGCCTCCATTCCCAGATAATCCAGGATGGCACTGTTGGCAGTTCCCTCGCCCAGCGCAGTGAGTGTTACATGGATATTGTGCATCTTAAAAAACTGAATGAATTTATCACGCATTCCGCGGTTGGTAATGATTCCAAGCATATAGATATCGTTCATATGGATTCCTCCTACAATTCTATAATATCATCATCCGCCCAGATATCAAGACTGGATATCGGTACGGGCTCGGTGCTTTCTTTCTTCGCAGACTGAATCTGATAGACTGCTCCCAGTATCTGAATTGCGATTAATGGGGTCATGGCAACCATTGCCACGATCCCGAAGGCATCTCTTACAATGTTGCCGCCTACTGCCTGACAGGCACCCATGGCAAAAGGCAGTAGGAAAGTGGCTGTCATCGGACCAGAAGCAACGCCACCGGAATCAAATGCGATGGCGGTGAAGATCTTCGGTACGAAAAAAGACAGGCATATGGCAATCACATATCCAGGGAGGATGAACCAGAAGATTGAAATACCTGTCAGGACGCGGATCATAGCAATTCCAACAGATACAGCAACACCGAGAGAAAGACTTAATCCCATAGCGCGTCCGGAGATAGCACCAGAAGTAATCTCTTCTACCTGCTCCATCAATACATAGACAGCAGGCTCTGCTTTTACGATGAAGAATCCAATCACCATACCAATCGGAATCAGAATCCAGCGGTAAGGAAGCGCAGCGATCATCTGTCCAAGATGATTTCCTGCTGGCATGAATCCCACATTAACGCCGGTAAGAAACAGAACCAGACCGACATAGGTATAAAGAATCCCAATGATAATCTTCAGTAGTGTTTTCTTTTTCAGCCGCAGTGAGAATATCTGGAATGCGGCGAAAAATATCACGATTGGCAGGAGCGATATTGCAATCTCTTTCATATATTCCGGGAATCCATGTGCAAAGCAATTCCAGAGTTCTACAGAGTCCTGAATCTCAGGCAGTTCTGCGGGCGTATATCCTGTGTCCTCAGGATGGTATAAAAGTCCAAGCAAGAGGACTGCAAGAATCGGTCCTATGGAACAGAGGGAAACCAGACCGAAACTGTCATCCTCCGCATGTTTATCACTTCGAACAGCAGCAAAACCGACACCCAGAGACATAATGAACGGAACCGTCATCGGTCCGGTGGTCACACCGCCAGAGTCGAATGCTACTGCCAGAAAATCGTCCGGTACGAAGAAAGCCAGAGCAAATACAATCAGATAAAATATAATTAATAAAGATGGCAAAGGCTTGGAAAAAAGCATACGCAGCATGGCAACCACCAAGAAAAAGCCGACACCGAAGGCAACTGCCAGAATCAGAGTATAATTCGGAATCGAGGGAACCTGCTCGGCAAGCACCTGCAAGTCCGGTTCCGATATCGTGATGATGAAGCCAAGTAGAAAGCACAGCAGCAGAATGCTTGGAGGAATCGGTGCAATGGTAAAACTTAACAGTAGTACGATTCCGATAATAGGAAGTACGGCTTTTAATGCTTCTTCTAATTTCTCTGCGAATTTGGTCTGGTAGAAATCCATGAAATGAACAGCTCCTTCTAGAATAAATACTAATATAGATAAAAAGAGGAAGTACCATCAGGATGCTTCCTCGCTATCATCTAAAAAATCAAATAATTATCACAATCAGTTTAGCATGAGGACAAGAAATCAGGCAACCCCTGGTGAAAGAAAACATAAGTTCTTAACGTTTTCTTAGCGCGTAAAAAAGGATTTGTTATGTAATACAGAATGAAGAAAGAACACATTTGGTATACAGAAAGATTTGCAAAGAAGTATGTGATTCGGTATAATGGCGTTAGACATATATTTATAGAAGAATCAGGTAGTGGAGGAACAAAACAATGTATATCAGTGAGATTAGAACTTCAGCACCAACCGATGAGCGCATGCCGTTGGAAAGAAAGATGTATGAGACGTTGGATAAGTTAAAGATACCATATGAACAGGTGGATAATGATCCGGCGGCTTCAATGGAAGAGTGTGCAGCGATTGATGCGGCAATTGGCACAGAGATCCGTAAAAACGTATTTTTATGCAATCAGAAGAAGACGACATTTTCTTGCTTGTGATGCCGGCGAATAAAGCATTTGATACTTCTTCTTTCAGTAAGAAGTTAGGAGTATCCCATATGTCTTTTGCACCGCCGGAGAAGATGATGGAACATCTGGGAACAACTCCGGGTTCTGCCAGTGTGGCAGGGCTTCTGATGGATGAGGACGATTATGTGCAGGTCATTGTAGACAAAGAAGTGGCAGAGGAAGAATGGTTCGGATGTAATCCGGGAATCAATACAAGCCATCTGAAATTCAAGACGAAGGATCTGTTGAATAAGTTCCTTCCCTCAATTCATCATAGAGCAAGAATTGTAGATTTGTAATAGCAGACGCTTGGTTATCGTAGGATTATAATCATAAGGTTAGCAGTGAAGGAATGATAATTATGAGAAAAATCACAAAGGGAGAACTGGAACAGATATTGACTGCCCGTAAGGCGGGCGAACGATTGGTGTTCCAGAATGTAGCGTTTGAGAATATGGATTTGTCCGGATGGGATTTATCTGGACTTGATTTTACGCTTAGTTCCTTTCAGAATGTAGTTCTGAATCAGGTGAATTTTGAAAATGCATCTATTGAAAATGCACTGTTTGACGGCTGTTCTATGAAGGGAGCGAATTATAGGAATGCGAATATGCAGACTGCCTCCCTTCGATATTGTGATATGATGGGATGTGATATCCGTGGAGCGAACCTCTTTGGTGCTGTTTTAGAATTTGCAAAACTGGATGATATTATCTCAGATGACAGTACGCAATGGTTTCGGATGCATTGTCCGGAGACAGGACCGATCCTGGGCTATAAGAAATGCGTGAATGACAGGCTGGTACAACTTCTGATACCGGCAGATGCCAAGCGTACATCAGCGACCTTGCCATCATGCAGATGTAACAAGGCAAAAGTTTTGACGATTAAAAGTTTTGATTCGACAGAAGAATTTGATGAGGCGTGGTCTTTGGTGGATGAGAACTTCTATTATCGTAAGGGAGAATGGGTAGAGGTTAAGGATTTTAATGAGGACAGGTGGATGGATTCCACGACAGGAATTCATTTCTGGATGTCCAGAGAAGAAGCAATTGCTTATTAGGAGAGTTTGATAGATGAAGACAGCAGAAGATTTGAGGCAACTATTGAACCGGATTGACCACAGGGGATATCCGGCATATAAAGATACGAAGGGTGCATATCAGTTTGGAAAGTATGTATTATCCATAGATCATGTGCAGGGTGATCCTTTTGCGGCACCATCCAAATTAAATGTCAGAGTTCCTGGGAGAATTGCGGGATTCCCCCAGGAATTATACGATAAGGCGTATAAGAGAATCTCGCTTCAGGATTATCTGACGCGGAATTTCTGGAGCCAGGCGGATCAGTATTCATTTCAGGCGAAAGGTTCCGGAAAGAGCGGCATGATTACCGTGACCAGATGCGGACAAGAGGTTCTGGAGCGGACAGCTTGCACCATTGACGAGAAGAGCGGTGACGTAATCATAAGATTCGAAGTTGGGTTCCCGGCGAATGGCAGGACGATCAATGCCAGAGAATTAATTAAGATTCTGTATGATTTTCTCCCGGCATGTGTGGAAAAAGCATTGTGTTACCGCAGACTGAATCCGGAGAAAGTTCAGAAAGTGATGGAACTTGCGGTAGATCAGGAAACGATCCGGGCAAGTTTAAAAGAACAGAATCTGGTGGCTTTTGTGGCGAATGGCGCAATACTTCCAAGAGAATCAGGAGTGTCCCAGCGCCCGATGAAAGGGGCGGTTCCGTTCGTATCGCCAAAGTCTATGGAGGTTGTTATGGAACTTCCATATAAAGGAAGAATTACAGGTATGGGAATCCGAGAAGGCGTAACTCTGATCGTTGGAGGCGGATATCATGGGAAATCCACGCTTCTGAAAGCATTAGAAGCCGGCGTGTATCCACATATTGCCGGAGATGGCAGAGAATATGTGGTTACGGATGCAACGGCTATGAAGATCCGTGCGGAGGATGGACGAAGCATTAAGCACACGGATATATCTATGTTCATTAATGATCTTCCAAATGGAAAGGATACGATTGCGTTCGATACGGAAGATGCCAGCGGAAGTACCTCTCAGGCTGCGAATGTAATTGAGAGTATGGAAGCGGGAGCAAAGGCGTTCCTGATTGATGAAGATACCAGCGCAACCAATTTTATGGTTCGGGATGAACTGATGCAGCGCGTCATTCATCGAAATATGGAGCCTATTACTCCATTTATTGAACGTGTAAGAGAATTGTATGAGAAATTTGGAATCTCCACCATTATCGTAGCCGGAAGTTCTGGAGCGTATTTTGAAGTGGCGGATGTCATTGTTCAGATGGATCGCTATGTACCAAAAGAGATCACGGAACTTGCAAAAGAAGCAGCCAAAGATTATCCAGTCTTGCAACTGCCCAAAGACGGAGCAAAATTACCGTCCTTCGATCGAAAGATACGTAACAATCCAGGTCTTAAGAACAAAGGTAGAATTAAGATTAAAACCATGGGAAAAGATGGTGTCATGCTGAACCATGAAACCATAGATCTCAGGTATGTAGAACAATTAATGGACAGCGAACAATTAAATGCCCTTGGAAATATCGTAAAACATCTGGAAGAAAATGTATTTAACGGCAGAAAGACACTCGGTCAGGCAATCGAAGAACTGCAAAATCAACTGGATACTCAAGGTCTAAAAGCCATATGCGATGGCGGATACCTTCCAGGTAACCTCGCTATGCCAAGAAAACAAGAAATATATGCGTGCTTAAACCGTTATCGTCGTCTTGGAACATCCCGTGGCTAGTAGGCGTATCTTGAAACTATGAAAAAGTGGAGCAATGAATTGACATTTTCATAATAGAAATTTATAATGTACAGGAAAAGTTGCATGAATATAAGGGGTTTGTTCTATGAGAGTGATTGCAGGCAGTGCTAGAAGAATACAACTGAAGACTTTGGAAGGCATGGACACCAGACCTACGACGGACCGTATTAAGGAGACTTTATTCAACATGCTTTCGCCGTATCTGTATGACAGTATATTCCTGGATCTGTTTGCCGGAAGTGGCGGTATTGGAATTGAAGCATTAAGCAGAGGAGCAATGGAAGCGGTATTCGTAGAGAAGAATCCAAAGGCGATGCAGTGTGTAAAGGAGAATCTGAAAAAGACTCATCTGGAACGAAAAAGCATGACTATGTCCATGGATGTTATGACTGCTTTGTATAAGTTAGAAGGAGAAAAGCAGTTTGACTATATCTTTATGGATCCTCCGTACGGACACGAACTGGAGAGAAGAGTACTGGAATATCTTGCTGATTCAAGTTTGCTTTCTTCAGATGGGGTGATTATCGTAGAAGCTTCGAAGGAAACGGAGTTTGACTACGTGGAGGAATTAGGATTCTCTGTCATTAAGACTAAGATATACAAGACCAACAAGCATGTATTTATAGAACCGGCAGGAAGGAAAGAGATATGTTAAGAGCAATTTATCCGGGTAGTTTTGATCCGGTTACCTTCGGACATCTGGATGTGATAAGGAGATCAGCCAGACTGGTTGACGAATTAATTGTAGGAGTCCTGAATAATAAAGCAAAAAGTCCGTTGTTTTCCGTAGAAGAACGTGTTAGAATGTTAGAAGAAGTAACAAAAGACATGCCCAATGTAAAGACAATTCCATTCGAGGGATTATTAGTAGATTTTGCCCGTAAGATGGATGCGGGAATGGTTATACGTGGATTGAGAGCAATTACGGACTTTGAATATGAACTTCAGATGGCGCAGACGAATCATAAGATGGAGCCGGATGTAGAGACAGTATTTTTAACAACGAATCTGAAGTACTCATATCTAAGTTCTACCACGGTAAAGGAAGTGGCGGCTTTTGGAGGGGATATTTCTCAGTTTGTGCCAGAGATTGTTGCAGACAGAATTACAGAGAAGATGAAAAAAAGGAGAGTGTAAAAGATTATGAGCAGCCGTATTGAGCAGATTATTGAAGAGATTGAAGAGTACATTGATAGTTGTAAATTTCAGCCGTTATCTACGACTAAGATTATTGTAAATAAAGATCAGATGGATGAGTTGTTGCGGGAACTCCGTATGAAGACACCGGATGAGATTAAGCGTTATCAGAAGATTATTGCGAATAAAGATGCGATTCTTGCAGATGCCCAGGCGAAGGCGGACAGTATGATCGAAGAAGCAGAGATTCATACGAACGAATTGGTAAGCGAGCATGAGATCATGCAGCAGGCATATGCCCAGGCAAATGAGATTGTAACGGCTGCCACAGAGCAGGCGCAGCAGATTCTGGACAATGCGACCAGTGATGCGAATGACATCAGAATCGGTGCATTACAGTATACGGATGATCTGTTGGCAAATGCAGAAAGTATTATTGGACATACTTTGGATAGTTACACGACCAAATATGACGGGCTTGTGAATTCTCTTCAGGAATGCTATGATATGGTTCGTAATAACCGTTCGGAACTTGAGATTCCGGAACAGTCTCAGAGAGGACTGGAAGCAGAGTATGGAAGTGCTGATCCTGACCCGGAATTCGAGATTGATGAAGAGTTAGAATAATAGCAGATAGATGTAAGCAAGGAGGCTGGTTACCAATGCGGTAGCCAGTTTTTCTATTATATAAGGGAGAATGGAAAGCCCGGTTCCCTGGATCATAGAACGGGTCTGCGCCACCGAGCACCAGCCGCCGAACGCAGTCAAAGTTAATACGCCAATCCTCCGGATGTTGGAGGAGAGGGAGGAAGCACATATCATTTTGATGCCAGTTGTAATTTCCAGTGAGGGCAATAGGACAGAGGTGATTAACATATGCCGGCTGGGAACAAGTTCGGCAAAGGAAAGGAAGATAGAAAAAAGCATAATATATCCACCTACTTTGGTAATTGTCTCGAACCCATTCATAATACAGGAATCCATCAGTGCATCTGGAGAATTGATAGTTTCGGATGTATTCTTCTGGCTAATGTGGTATCCATAAGAATCTGAAAAATGATAGTATCTTCGGAACAAAAAACTGCATAACACCGGCGAAAGCATCAGTATAATCAGAAACGGCAGTGTAAGTTCTGGGACATTCAGATTCTGCCAGACCACATAACTGATGATGAACATGGGACTGGTATTATTGCAGAAGGATAAGAGATACCGTCCCTCATCTAAAGAAAGATAACCTTTCCTTAGAAGATCGGCGGTAACCTTGCTGCCCATGGGATACCCACACAGGAAACCGGTCAGTATAGCGAATGCACCATAAGGAGATACCCGAAAGAGATGGCACATAAGTGGTGAAGCAATCTTTGCAATCCAGTCAATTGCGCGGGTATGTATCAATAGATTAGAGATAATAATAAAAGGCAGCAAAGTGGGTAATACGATATTGAACCAGAGAAGGATTCCCGAACTTGCTCCTTCGAATACAGACTGTGGGAAGAGCAGCATCAGTATAAATAATATAATTACGCATATAGTAGAAAAAAAACGGTTCATTCTAGTAATCGCCCCTGGAATTCCATTTAGTTCATTCTATGGATTCCGTAGAATTTTTATGAAGAATGATTCGTAATTAATGTGGTATAATATTGATAGATATTAACCTGTGCAGGGATAATTTTTTGTAAAATCATAGAAAAGAGAGGAAAAAACAATGACAGTATTAGAACATCTGGAACCCCGGAAAGTTTTTTGCTTTTTTGAGGAATTGTGTCAGATTCCGCACGGAACCTATGACACGAAACGAATCAGTGATTATTGTGTTGCGTTTGCAAAAGAACGAGGACTAGAGGTACTCCAGGATGAAGTGAATAATATTATTATCAAGAAGCCTGGAACGATTGGTTATGAAAAGAGCAAGCCAGTGATTCTTCAGGGGCATCTTGATATGGTGTGTGAAAAACTCGCCGGGTCTTCCCATGATTTTAAAACAGATGCTCTGAAATTATACATAGAAGATGGATATGTGAAAGCAAAGGACACAACGCTTGGCGGTGATGATGGAATTGCAGTCGCTATGGCGCTGGCTATTTTGGACAGCGATGATATCCCCCATCCACCAATCGAAGCATTATTTACAACAGATGAAGAAGTTGGAATGGGCGGTGCTGATGCAATTGATCTAAGTGTGCTTGAAGGAAGGAAACTTATCAATATCGATTCGGAGGAAGAAGGAATTCTGACAATTGGCTGTGCCGGAGGTATTCAGTACGAGACGGTAATTCCTGTCTTGAGAGAGAAGAAGAGTGGCATCTTGGTTCGGATTCGGATACATGGATTGCTGGGCGGACATTCCGGGGTAGAGATTAATAAACAGCGTGGGAATGCACATAAGATGATGGGACGCCTCTTGTATTGTATAAAAAAAGAAATACCAATGAATCTTGTAAGTGTTGATGGTGGTTCTAAAGACAATGTAATCTCTTTGGAATCTACAGCCAATATCCTGATACCTGCAGATCAGGAAGCAAAGGTTCGCCGCATGGTTGGGGAGATGGTTCAGATTTGGAAAGAAGAATTCATGGGAGAGGAGCCTGGACTTGTTACAGATATAGAAGTAACAACTGATTGTGTAACAGATGTATTTGACGAGGCATCTACCGACCATCTGATTACATATCTGGTAATCTGTCCGAACGGTGTTCAGGAATATAGTAGAAAATTAGAGGGACTTGTAGAGACTTCCGTGAATATCGGTGTCGTAGAGACGAACGTAGATTCCGTAAGAACAGTATCTCTTCTGAGAAGTTCCGTAGAAAGCAGAAAACAGCAGTTCAGAGAATATCTGGAGATCTGTGCGAAGGCTGTCGGAGGAACAGGAAAGACTCTGAATGAATATCCGGCATGGCAGTTCAGGCTGGAGTCGGAGTTACGTGACACAATGTTGAACACTTACAAAGAACTCTATGGTAAAGAGCCTGTTGTATCCACCATCCATGCAGGTCTGGAGTGTGGACTCCTTCAGGGAAAGTGTCCGGATCTGGACTGCGTATCCTTTGGACCGAACATCCTGGATGTACATTCTGTAAATGAGCGTTTGGATATTGCGTCCACTCAGAGAACCTGGGAGTATTTGAAAGCGATACTAAAAAATTGTAAATAATTGTTTCCAGGAAAACAGATAGCAGATAAATAACAGGCGATAAGCAATATCTTAGAACCGGTCTCCTATGGGAATAGGAGGCTGGTTCTTTTCATATATTGAGAAAAAAGGATTTTTTATGCGGAGCTTAAATCCTGGAAAAATCTTAATCGTTATATTCCTCCTTGCTTTTTTTACCGTGATTGGAACCAATTATCTTAGAGAAGCAGGTCATTATAATACCCTCCGGAAAAAGACAGTAGAAGATGAAGAATACCGAAGAGACTTTTTTTCAGATGATATGCGGGAACACAGAGAACAATTATCTGATGAGTGTAAAACTTTACTAGAAAATGTGGAAAACGAAGTGAGTTATTACCCAATTCCCGAAT
Organism: Bariatricus sp. SGI.154; assembly: GCF_050313795.1. Lineage (NCBI taxonomy): Bacteria > Bacillati > Bacillota > Clostridia > Lachnospirales > Lachnospiraceae > Bariatricus > Bariatricus sp. SGI.154. The sequence goes on along the minus strand of NZ_JBNPMC010000013.1, from coordinate 61,196 downwards.
CTAATGTGGATAAGTCTCTAAAGACGTCGTACGTAGATGGCTGGATGGTAGAACGCAAATACAAAGGCACCAGCGGTCATGAAGGCACAGATATCATGGCTTCCGTTAATGAAAGAGGACTCTATCCTGTACTAAGCATGACCGATGGAACCATAACCAACCTTGGCTGGCTGGAAAAAGGAGGGTATCGCGTGGGAATTACAACAGACGGTGGTACTTATTACTACTACGCTCATTTAGATTCCTATGCCAACCTGAAAAATGGTCAGAAAGTCAAAGCGGGTGAACTATTAGGCTATATGGGCGACTCCGGCTATGGCCCGGAAGGCACCAAGGGGCAATTCGCTGTTCACCTTCATCTGGGGATCTACACCTACAAAGACGGGAAAGAAGTCAGCGTTAATCCTTATTACGTGCTTTTGTCCGTGGAGAATAGAAAACTTAAATATGATTTTTCTTGAGATATACTAGGAAAGGAATTTTGTGGAGAAAATGAGTGTTGGAAACACCCTGCCTGCTCTCTCTGCCGTACACTTCACATACACACTTCACATACACACTTCACAAACAAAATTCCCCCTAGAGTTCTCCCCCAGAATATGCTATACTAATCAATGTATGACCAAAATACAACATACGGAGGAAAACCATGAATCTGCCCGGTACATTTGAAGAGAAGATGAGAGAACTCTTAGGGAAAGAGTTTGATGAATATATTGCATGTTATGATGAACCAAGATACTATGGTCTGCGCGTGAATACCATCAAGATTTCTGTGGAAGAATTCCGAAAGATCTGTCCGTTTGAGATTACGCCGATTCCATGGATTGAGAATGGTTTTTATTATAACGGTGAGAAGATATCTCCTGCAAAGCATCCATATTATTTTGCTGGATTATATTATCTTCAGGAACCCAGCGCTATGACACCGGCGAATCGGCTTCCGGTGGAACCGGGGGATAAGATTCTGGATGTATGTGCAGCACCTGGCGGCAAGGCAACTGAACTGGGAGCAAAACTTAAGGGAGAGGGGCTTCTGGTAGCCAATGATATCAGTAGTTCCAGAGCCAAAGGCTTGCTCAAGAATATTGAGGTCTTTGGAATCGGTAATATGCTTGTGCTGAGTGAAGAACCGGGAAGACTTGAGAATTATTTCCCGGAATATTTTGATAAGATATTGATTGATGCGCCATGTTCTGGCGAAGGGATGTTCCGTAAGGATAAGAAGATGGTAAAAGCCTGGGAAGAACACGGACCAGAATTCTTCAGCAATATTCAAAAGAGTATTATTCTTCAGGCGGCGCGGATGCTGAAGCCGGGAGGAATGATGTTATATTCTACTTGTACGTTTGACAGTCGGGAGAATGAAAGAATCATAGAACTATTGCAGACAGAATATTCGGAATTCAGGATCTTGGATATCCTTCCATACGAAGGTTTCTGCCAAGGAATGCCAAGATATACGGACAGCAAAGACGAAGACATGAGAAAGACTGTTCGTATATTCCCACACCGTATGAAAGGTGAGGGGCATTATCTGGCGCTTCTTCAAAAAGGAGAAGCCCTTGCGGGAAAAGAATTAAGCATGAAGAAGAAATCAGGAAAGAAGATTCCGGAGGATCTGGCAGAGTTCTTTCAGGATATCTCTTGGAAACTGGATGGTTCACGTCTGGATATTCATGGTGAGAGAATCTATTATATGCCGGAGGGCTTGCCGGATGTCAGGGGAATCCGTTTCCTTCGTACAGGACTTTTGCTTGGAGAATTGAAAAAGAATCGTTTTGAACCTAGTCAGGCGCTGGCAATGTGCCTGAAAAAAGAAGAGTATGCACATTGTATTGATCTGCCGGCAGAAGATGAGAGAATCTCAAGGTATCTGAAGGGAGAGACTTTGGATGTAGATGATCTGGTGCGCCCGAAGGAGAAAGGATGGCAGCTTGTCTGTGTAGATGGATATCCGTTAGGCTGGGGAAAACTAAGCAATGGAACCCTTAAGAATAAGTATCTGCCGGGATGGAGGCTTTGCTAATGATTCGTTTGGATAAATACCTGGCAGATATGGGGATTGGAACACGCCAGGAAGTGAAGAAATATATACGTCAGGGCAGAGTCTCAGTGAATGGCAAGACTGTGAAATCGCCGGATATCAAGATTCGGGAAGAAGAGGATAAAGTCTGCTTTGATGCAAAAGAAGTCGCATACGCAAGTTATGAATATTATATGCTGAACAAACCGTCAGGAGTCGTCTCTGCGACAGAGGACCCGACAGAGGCAACGGTGATCGACTTGATTAAGGATAAGAAACGAAAGGATCTCTTCCCGGTGGGAAGACTTGATAAAGACACAGAAGGACTTCTTCTGATTACCAATGACGGTCAGCTTGCGCATCGTTTACTTTCGCCCAAAAAGCATGTAGATAAGACATATTATGCCAGAATTCGGGGAATTGTAACGGAAGAAGATGTGGAAGCATTCAAAAGCGGCGTGAATATCGGTACGGATGAGAAAGAAGAGTGGACAAGACCTGGTCTTCTTAAGATCTTGAGAAGTGAAGCGGAATCAGAGATATTGCTTACGATTCAGGAAGGAAAATACCATCAGGTAAAACGCATGTTTCAGGCGGTGGGAAAAGAGGTTGTCTATCTGCGGCGTGAGAGCATGGGAAGTCTTAAGTTAGATCAGAAGTTAAAACCGGGAGAATACCGGCTGTTAACGAAAGAGGAGTTAGAAGATGTTACAGACGAAAATGCTGAAAGATATTGATGCGATCATATTTGACATGGATGGAACGCTGATTGATTCTATGTGGATCTGGCCATCTATTGATGATGATTATCTGGCGAAATATAATCTGGTAAAGACAGAGGATTTTCATGAGGCTATGGAAGGAATGAGTTATACGGAAGTGGCTCAGTTCTTTTTAGACACCTACTCGGAACTGAACTGTACCAGGGAGGAAGTTATGGAAGAATGGATGGACATGGCGCATGACAAGTATATGAACCAAGTCTATCTGAAGGATGGCGTATATGAATTCATCACAGAGATGAGACGTCAGGGGATGAAGATAGGAATTGCTACAAGTAATGCCAGGTCACTGGCGGATGATACATTAGAAGCATTGAAGATTACGGAATTGTTCGATGTAGTTAGAAGTGCCTGTGAGGTTGCGGCTGGGAAGCCGTCACCGGATGTATATCTTCTGGTCGCAGAAGAGATGGGAGTAGATCCAAAGCGCTGCCTGGTATTTGAGGATGTTCCTATGGGGATCTTAGCAGGAAAGAACGCAGGAATGAGTGTCTGCGCCGTAGAGGATGATTTTTCAAAGCCTCAGGAGGAGAAGAAGCGGGCGCTGGCAGACTATTACATACAGAATTATGACGATATTAAGAATGAAACATATGAGGTATTATAGATGGGAAAGGGATTTTTACCTATTTGCAGACAGGACATGGCAGAACGCGGATGGGAGCAGGTAGATTTCGTCTATATATCGGGAGATGCCTATGTAGACCATCCTTCTTTTGGGCATGCAATCATTACCAGGCTCTTAGAAGCGCATGGCTATAAAGTTGGAATTATCGCACAGCCGGATTGGAAGGATAAGTCCAGTATTATGGAGTATGGCGAGCCAAGGCTTGGATTCCTTGTGTCGGCGGGCAATATGGATTCTATGGTGAATCACTATTCCGTATCTAAGAAGCGGAGGAAGACGGATGCCTTCACTCCGGGCGGCGTGATGGGGAAGCGGCCGGATTATGCGGTTGTTGTCTATAGCAACCTGATTCGTCAGGTATATAAGAAGACGCCGATTATTCTGGGAGGCATAGAAGCCAGCCTGCGAAGACTGGCACACTATGATTATTGGTCTGACAGGCTGAAACGGTCGGTGCTTCTGGATTCGGGTGCAGACCTGATCTCTTATGGAATGGGAGAGCGTTCTATCGTAGAGATTGCAGAAGCCCTGGAAAGTGGCATAGATGTAAAGGACATCAGTTTTATTCCGGGAACTGTCTATAAGACGAAGGATTTGGACAGTGTCTATGATGCAATCACGTTGCCGGGATATGAGGATATGAAGGCGGACAAACTTAATTATGCCAGAAGTTTCTATATACAGTACTGCAATACCGATCCATTTGCAGGCAAGAGAATGGTGGAGCCTTATGGGGAACATCTTTATGTGGTCCAGAATCCGCCGGCCAAACCTCTGAGCCAGCCGGAGATGGATCGGGTATATAGTTTCCCTTATATGAGAACCTATCATCCTTCTTATGAAGATGTCGGGGGAGTCCCGGCAATTGCTGAAGTGAAGTTCAGCCTGATCAGTAACAGGGGATGTTTTGGCGGGTGCAATTTCTGTGCCCTTACTTTTCACCAGGGAAGGATTCTTCAGACGAGAAGCCACGAATCTTTGCTTGCAGAGGCGAGACAGTTTATCTGGGATAAGGATTTTAAAGGATATATTCATGATGTAGGAGGACCTACGGCAAACTTTCGGGCACCTTCCTGTGAGAAGCAGTTGACACATGGCGTGTGTAAGGAGAAGCAGTGCCTATTCCCGAAGCCTTGCCGGAATCTTCGGGTGGATCATAAGGATTACATTCGGCTGCTTCGAAAATTAAGAGAACTGCCAAATGTGAAGAAAGTATTCATCCGTTCCGGAATTCGGTTTGATTATGTGATGGCAGATCCAGACGATACGTTCTTTCGGGAATTATGCGAGTACCATGTAAGCGGACAGTTAAAAGTAGCGCCGGAACATGTGTCAGATGCAGTCCTACAGAAGATGGGAAAGCCGGAGAATGGCGTATATCGTTCGTTTGTGAAGAAATATAAGAAGATCAATCAGGAGATTCACAAGGAGCAGTATCTGGTGCCGTATCTGATGTCATCCCATCCGGGTTCGACAATGAAGGAAGCAATAGAACTGGCTGAGTATCTTAGAGATCTGGGGTATATGCCGGAGCAGGTGCAAGATTTCTATCCTACGCCATCTACCATATCGACGTGTATGTATTATACGGGCGTTGATCCAAGAGATATGAAGCCGGTATACGTGCCGAAGAATCCGCACGAAAAGGCGATGCAGAGAGCCTTGATCCAGTATCGGAATCCGAAGAATTATGATCTGGTTCTGGAGGCACTTAAGAAAGCCGGACGAATGGATCTTGTTGGCTATGATAAGCATTGCCTGATCCGTCCGAAATATGCGGTGCATGATGAATGGAAGAAAGATGGCAGGAATCATTACGGACATGAAAACAAGAATGAAACCGGGGCAAGACCAGAAGGGAAGCCTAAGAAGAAAAAGGCAATCAGAAATGTTCACAAGAAGAAAGTGAAAAAATAAAGTTAGAGACAAACAGGGAGATGATTATCGTGAGAATTGCAATTGTAACGGGTGCATCCTCCGGGATTGGAAGAGAGTTCGCTATGCAGATTCCAAGGCTCTACAAAAGACTGGATGAACTATGGGTAGTGGCAAGAAGAACAGAACGGTTGAAAGAACTGGAAAAACAGATTCCCATCCCAGTCAGAATCTTTGATGGAGATCTTAGAAGGGATTATATCTTTGAGAGAATCGGAAAGGAACTGGACAGACAGAACGCAGATATCCGTATGCTGGTTAATGCGGCAGGTTATGGTAAAATCGGAGATGTGGAGGAACTTGGAACCGAAGAGCAATGTGGCATGATTGATCTGAATTGCAGATCACTTACCAAAATGACGAAAGTCTGCTTGCCATATATGTCGAATGGAAGTAGAATGATTCATGTTGCATCTTCAGCCGCATTTGCGCCTCAGCCGGGATTCGCCGTATATGCGGCAACCAAATCCTATGTATACAGTTATTCCCATGCACTTAGTGTGGAATTAAAGCCACGAGGAATCCTTGTGACAGCGGTGTGTCCGGGACCGGTTGATACGGAATTTTTCGACCGTGCGGGAGCGCTGCCGAATCCGCTTAAGGCAACCGTGAAAGCAGATGCCGGGAATGTTGTAAGAACGGCGCTTAGAGATTCTGTGATGGGACGGCGGGTATCTGTCTACGGCGTGGCTATGAAGAGTGCAAGAATTGCGGCAAAACTGCTGCCGTATGCAAGGATTGCTGATTGGATGAAATTGGCTAATAATATGAGCAAGTAAATGCTATATAAGGGAGTGTACAATCAAGATGAAGATTGAAAAGGGACAGCCGGGCTATATAAAAGCACAGAAGACGAAATATCTCATGTGGACGATTGGGGAATTCGCAATCGTGATAGCCGTCTTTGTTCTGGGATATATGCAGACGAAGACAAGATTGAATCTATTTACGGTGGTTGCGATCGTGGGATGCCTGCCAGCGGCAAAGATGCTGGTAGAATTCATCACTATGGCGCCATATAAGAGCATTGCTCCTGAGAAATATCAGGAGATCGAAGAGAAAACACCGCTTATCACAACTGCATATGATATGGTAATTACCAGCACGGAGAAGGTGATGCCAGCAGATGCGATTGCGATATCAGGTCATGTGGTCTGCGTATATGCAAGCAGCCCGAAGACGGATGAAGTTCTTCTGGCAAAACATATCAAAAATATATTAAGAGATAACCACTATGATAAGATGACGGTTAAGATATTTCACGATTATGTAGCGTTCCTGTCCAGAGCAGAAGGAATGAACAATATCGCAGCGGTTGAACGATCGAATAATACCAGGAAGGAAAGAAATATCAGAAAGATTATACTGAATATTTCAATGTAAGTAAGTGTTTCTGAAAAGAACTACTATAATGCTTTCGATATAAAATGTGATGAAGGAAATAATAATTAAACAGAATGAGGCTGGACAGAGGCTGGATAAACTATTAAAAAAATATCTCAGTAAAGCACCCGGAAGTTTTATCTATAAGATGCTTCGGAAGAAGAATATTATATTAAATGGAAAGAAAGCGTCCGGCAATGAAAAATTAGTGGTAGGAGATAGTGTTAAGTTATTCCTATCAGAGGAGACGATTCATAAGTTTTCTTCGGAAAATGAGGAAGATGTGCAGATAGAATCGGTTCCATTGGATATTATATATGAAGATCGCGAGATTCTGCTGTTGAATAAACCGGTAGGAATGTTGTCACAGAAAGCCAGTAAGGATGATGTGTCAGTGGTGGAACATGTGACAGCGTATCTTTTGAATGAACATAAGATCTCCGCGGAAGACCTGCGTACATTTAAGCCATCTATTTGTAACCGTCTGGATCGCAACACCAGTGGACTGATCGTAGCGGGAAAGAGTCTGGCGGGATTGCAGATGATGGGGCAACTCATTAAGGAACGTACGATTCGAAAGTACTATCTGTGTATCGTAAAAGGAAAGATTACGGAATCTAAGCATATCCGTGGATATCTTAAGAAAGATGAAAAGAACAATGTGGTAACAATCAGCAGGCGGGGAACATCTCCAGGAGAACTTCCGATAGAGACAGAGTATACTCCGGTTGCCTGGCATGAGTCCATGACTTTGCTGAGAGTCCATCTGATTACTGGCAAGACACATCAGATCCGTGCGCATCTTGCCTCGGAAGGGCATCCGCTTTTGGGGGATTATAAGTATGGTAACCGGAGTTGGAATGAAGAGTATAAGAAACGATATCAGATACAGTCCCAGTTGCTTCATGCATATGAATTAGAATTTCCGCAGATGGAGAAGCCGTTTTTGGCAATTTCTGAAAAGACTTATACTGCAAAGGTACCAGAGGTGTTCTGGAGACTGATAAAGGAGACAGCATGGGAACATGGAATTCGAGAGGCCTTAGAGGTTCAACATTAGAGGAGATGGTCAACCGGACCAATGAATGGTATCTGGAGAAAGGGCTTGCTTTAATCCAGAAGATTCCGACGCCGATCACTCCGGTTAAAATGGATAAGGAGCATAGGCACATTACTTTGGCGTACTTTGACCAGAGAAGTACCATTGACTATATCGGCGCAGTTCAGGGAATTCCGGTATGTTTTGACGCAAAGGAATGTGTCGCAGAGACATTCCCGTTGCAGAATATTCATGAGCATCAGGTAAGGTTCATGGAGAATTTTGAAAAGCAGGGCGGCGTGGCTTTCGTGCTGATCTATTATTCCTCAAAGAATATTCTGTATTATATGCGGCTTAAAGAACTGTTGGTCTTCTGGAACCGTGCGAAGGAAGGCGGGAGAAAAAGCTTCCGTTTTGAAGAATTGGATCCCAGATTTTTCATGGAATTCCTAAGAGGATATTATGTTCCGTATCTGGATGCGATGAATCTGGATCTGGAACTCAGGGATGAACTTGACAAAGAGTAAGAAAATGCTTATAATTCAATACAGTTTTATTGTGGTAGCATGCTAAAGTGGATGAATGACAATAACATGGAGGAACTATGAAGAAAGTGTTGCATACTCCGGAAGGAGTCCGAGATATATATAATGTAGAATGTGGAAAGAAACTTGCGTTAGAAGGACGGCTTAAGAAGGTGTTCCATTTATATGGATATCATGATATCCAGCCCCCGACTTTTGAATATTTTGATGTATTCGGGAAAGAGATTGGGACCATTCCGTCCAAAGATCTCTATAAATTTTTCGATAAAGATGGCAATACCCTTGCGCTTCGTCCTGATATTACGCCGTCAATTGCAAGAGCAGCGGCAACATTGTTCAAGGATGAGCGTCTGCCGATCCGTCTTTGCTATACGGGCAATACCTTTATTAACCATTCGAATTATCAGGGACGTCTGCGGGAGACGACTCAGATGGGTGCCGAGTTGATGGGAGATGACTCGGTAGAAGCAGATGCAGAGATGCTCGCGTTGGTAATTGAATCGCTTTTGACAATTGGACTTAAGGAATTCCAGTTAAGCGTTGGCAATGTTGATTTTTTCCAGAGTTTGATTGAAGATGCGTGTCTGGATGAAGACGCAGAAGAACGAGTAAGAGAACTGATTAATAATCGCAATTATTTTGGCGTGGAGGAATTCTTGGAAAGCATTCAGGTGAAGAGAAGTTCCAAGGAAGCATTTGCGGCATTAAATGAACTGGTCGGAGGCATTGATATTCTGACACGTGCGAAGGATGTTGCGCCGAATTCCAAAGGTGTGATGGCAGTCAAAAGACTGGAGAAGATCTATGATACGCTGAAATTATATGGGGTAGAGAAGTTTGTCACTTTCGATCTTAGTATGAGCGGTACTTATGGGTACTACTCCGGAATTATCTTCCGCGGATACACCTTTGGTACCGGAGATGCGATCGTGAAAGGCGGACGATACGACCATCTGATCGAGAAGTTTGGAAAGAAATGGCCTTCGATCGGATTCGTAATTGTAATAGATGAATTGATGAATGCACTGGTACGCCAGAAGATCCGTATTGTATATACGAGAAAGAATACGATGATCGTATACGATGAAGGCAAGCAGAGAGAGGCTACCGCTCTTGCCAGAGATTTCCGTAGGAAGGCTAAGAATACAGAACTTATCAAAAAGGATAAGAGCAGACTGCTGGAAGATTATGTGGAATATGGCAAAGAATATTATGCCGGCAACCTGATCTATCTTAAGAAGTCCGGTGAGATAACGATGATCAATCTGGTAACCGGCGAGCACAAGATTGTGAATAGTACAGATAGGAGTTAGACAATCATGAGATACCTGACATTTGCTTTGGGAAAAGGGCGTCTGGCACATCAGACGCTGGAATTATTCGAGAAGATCGGCATTACCTGTGAAGAGATGAAAGATAAGGATTCGCGGAAATTAATCTTTGTAAATGAAGATCTGAAACTACGCTTCTTCCTTGCCAAAGGTCCGGATGTGCCGACCTATGTGGAATATGGTGCAGCTGACATTGGAGTCGTGGGGAAAGATACCATATTAGAAGAGGGGCGCAAGGTTCATGAAGTGTTGGATCTGGGATATGGAAAGTGTAAAATGTGCGTATGTGGTTATAAAGATGCGGCGCCGCTGCTTCAGCATCATGAACTGATCCGTGTTGCCACAAAGTATCCGAATATTGCAAAAGATTATTTCTATAATACGAAGCACCAGACGGTGGAGATTATTAAGTTGAATGGATCCATTGAACTGGCTCCGATCGTAGGGCTGTCAGAAGTAATCGTAGATATTGTAGAGACAGGGTCAACGCTTAAGGAGAATGGACTGGAAGTGTTGGAAGAAGTATGTCCTCTCTCTGCGAGAATGATTGTAAATCCTGTAAGCATGCGTATGGAGAACGAACGAATCAAGTCGTTGCTTACACAATTACGTGGACAGATTAATCTGTAACGAACGGTAAGATGGAAAGGAAGTAGTCAGATGAGAATACAGCGTTTGAACAAAGATACGAAGCAGAATCTTCTGGAAGACCTGTTAAAGAGAAGCCCCAATAATTACGGGGAATATGAACAGGGAGTTGCAGAGATCCTGAATCGGGTGAAAAAGGAGAAAGATCAGGCAATCTTTGAGTATACAGCGAAGTTTGACAAGGCATGTATCAATGCAGATAATATTAAAGTGACGGAAGAAGAGATACAGGAAGCATATGCGCTTGTGGATTCTTCTCTGGTGGAAATTATCCGTAAAGCGCTTCGTAATATTGAGTCGTACCATGAGAAGCAGCGCCAATATAGCTGGTTTGACAGCAAGCCGGATGGAACCATGCTTGGACAGAAGGTGACGCCTTTACATAGAGTAGGTGTATATGTACCGGGAGGAAAAGCGGTATATCCGTCTTCTGTGTTGATGAATATTGTGCCTGCGAAGGTTGCAGGAGTTGACGAGATTATTATGGTGACCCCTCCGGGAAAAGATGGCAAAGTAACACCGAATACGTTGGTTGCCGCACATGAGGCGGGGGCAACGGCTGTCTATAAAGTGGGCGGAGCACAGGCAATAGGAGCACTGGCTTATGGAACCGAGAGCATACCAAAAGTCGATAAGATCGTGGGACCTGGAAATATCTATGTTGCGTTAGCGAAGAAGTCCGTCTATGGTCATGTCAGTATTGATGCCATCGCAGGACCAAGCGAGATTCTTGTGATTGCAGATGAGACTGCCAATCCAAGATATGTGGCTGCCGATCTGTTGTCTCAGGCAGAGCATGATGAACTGGCTTCTGCGATTCTGGTTACTACCAGCGAAGAATTGGCACAGAAGGTATCTGACCAGGTGGATGCCTTCGTAAAAGAATTGTCCAGAGGAGAGATTATCCAGAAGTCTCTTGATAATTATGGATATATTCTGGTTGCAGATACGATGGAGGATGTCATAGATATTGCCAATGACATTGCATCTGAACATCTGGAGATTCAGACAAAAGATCCATATGATGTGATGACTAAGATTCGCAATGCGGGAGCAATCTTTATCGGAGAATATTCCAGTGAGCCGCTTGGAGATTATTTTGCCGGACCGAACCATGTTCTTCCGACCAATGGAACCGCCAAATTTTTCTCTCCGCTGTCGGTAGATGATTTTATTAAGAAATCCAGTATCATCTCATATTCCGGAGATGCACTGGAGGCGATTCATGAAGATATCGAGAATTTTGCGAAAGCAGAGCAACTGACTGCTCATGCTAATTCGATTAAAGTACGTTTTGAATAAAGGAGGCGCAGCATATGGACAGGATAGCCAGTATAACGAGGGCAACAAAAGAAACCGATATCTCTGTTACGCTGAATCTGGATGGAACCGGTAAAACCAAGATTGATACGGGAGTTGGTTTCTTCGATCATATGTTGGATGGATTCGCAAGACACGGCTTGTTCGATCTTGAAGTGAAGGTAGATGGAGATCTGGATGTAGATTGCCATCATACCATTGAAGATACCGGGATCGTACTTGGAACGGCTATTTTGAAAGCGGTAGGCGATAAGGCAGGGATGAAGCGCTATGGACACTTTATGCTGCCGATGGATGAGACGCTTGCTTTATGTGCTGTGGATCTGTCCGGAAGACCATACCTTAAGTATGATGCCGCTTTTACAGCGGAGCGTATCGGTAAGATGGATACGGAGATGATTAAGGAATTCTTCTATGCAGTATCCTACAGTGCCATGATGAATATCCATCTGAAGATTCTGGATGGCGAGAATAATCATCATATGGCAGAAGCGCTGTTTAAGAGTTTCGGAAAAACTCTGGATATGGCAACAATGAAAGAGCCGAGAATCCAGGAAGCGTGGACTACAAAAGGAAGCTTATAAAGGAGAAGGATAGATTATGAGTTATAAAAGATTGATACCCTGTATCTTTATTGCAAAAGGAAAGGCGGTAAAATGGTTTGACGACCATACGGTAATCGCTGAAGATGCCATAGGTCTTGCGAAAAATTACAGTGATAATGGGGCGGATGAGTTAATTGTGTTTGACCTGTCAGATGCGGATGATGAGCATGATGAGGCGATTGATCTGATTAAGCGCATGAACCGGGTGATCAGAATCCCGATGGTAGTTGGTGGCAATATTAAGCGGCAGGAGGATATTAAGAAGATTCTATATGCAGGTGCCAAACGTGCTATGGTTAATTTTTCTAAGCAGGACAGTGTCAAGTTGATTGAAGAGGCAGCGAAACGTTTTGGCAAGGAGAAACTTGCGGTATCGCTGAATGATTTCGATGCATTATTCAAGCACCAGCATGTGATACAAGATTGCAGCAGTGAGATTGTCTTCATGCATAGGTTGGATCTGAATTCTGTTGTGAATGTGACAGAGGTTCCTTGTGTAATCGTAACAGATACGATGGAGGAAAGAGAACTTTTTAAGATTCTGAAGTCTTCAGGTGTCAGAGGGCTGTCCGGCAAATACATCAGCCAGGTGGATATGGACTTCGTGGCATTCAAGGAGAAATGTGCGCAGGAAGATATTCAGATGACTACTTTTGAAAGCATGATGGAGTTCTCCCAGTTCAAGACGAATGATCAGGGATTAATTCCGGTTGTAGTTCAGCACTATAAGACTCAGGAAGTTCTGATGCTGGCGTATATGAATGAGGAAGCATTCTATCATACGATTAAGACTGGAAAGATGACCTATTATAGCAGAAGCAGACAGCAGTTGTGGGTGAAGGGAGAGACCAGCGGACACTTCCAGTATGTGAAGTCGCTGACGATTGACTGTGATTGTGATACGCTGCTTGCAAAGGTGGATCAGGTAGGTGCAGCATGTCATACCGGTAACCCAACTTGCTTCTTCCAGCCGTTAGCCGGCAATGACTATGATGAGACGAATCCTCTGAGGGTATTCGAGTCAGTCTATGCAACGATTGCGGATAGAAAGGAACATCCGAAGGAAGGGTCTTACACCAATTACTTATTTGAAAAAGGAATTGATAAGATTCTGAAGAAGGTAGGAGAAGAAGCGACGGAAGTCGTGATTGCAGCAAAGAATCCGAACCCAGAAGAGGTCAAATACGAATTATCTGATTTCTTATATCATGCTATGGTATTGATGGTATTAAAAGGAATCACATGGGAAGATATTATTAAAGAACTGGCAGACCGCTAAAGCCTATTAGGAAGAGGAATATATACAAGTATTGAAGCATATATTCTTCTGAGGTGATGATCTTGAATGATTCAGAAAAGCGAAGACGGGAACTGTTGGAACAGACTAGAGAATTATACAACGAAAGAAGATCTATACCGGCTGTTCATCCTCGCTATGGCACGGCATACCGCCAACTCTATGAAGAGGACCAGCCAATGGCGTCGCCAGGAACATTCGGGCTTCGAGTGTTTTTATGCCTTTTGTTATTTGCTGCATTCGTGGCAATGGACAAGAATGGAAGCGAAGTCATGAAGGTGGACAGCAGCCGCATTGTGGAGGAGATTACATATGACCTGGATGTAGCAGAAGTTTGGAAATCGTTGTAACTTGACGCGGTTTTACGGACTTGGTATAATTTTGAATTGAGAAGGTGAAAGGCGTTGATTTTGCTCTGATCAACGCCTTTCTTATGTGAGGAGGTATACATATGTTAAAAATCTGGATTGTGGGATCAAATGGACAGATTGGATCCGCAATAAAAGAAGTGGTTGATCCACTGGAAATGGAAGTGCTGAATACGGATATTGATGAACTTGATATTACCGATACGGAAGAGGTTCTCAATTATGGAGGAATCAGCCGTCCGGATGTTATTATCAACTGTGCAGCGATAACGGACACGGAGTTATGTGAGAAAGATCCTGAGGCTGCATACCGTGTCAACGCCCTTGGCGCAAGAAACTTAAGTTTGATCGCACGTAAAATGGGAGCAAAGATTGTCCAGTTATCAACGGATGATGTGTTTGACGGCGAGGGGAATATCCCATACAGCGAGTTCGATGATACACATCCGAAGAGCGTATACGGACGTTCTAAGAGAGCAGGAGAGAATTATGTAAAAGAATTTACCCATAAGCATTTTATCGTAAGAAGTAGCTGGGTATATGGAAAAGGGAATAATTTTGTCAATAAAGTCCTGGATGCTGCAAAAAAAGGTGAAACGCTGTCAGTTGCATCCGATCAGATTGGTTCTCCTACAAGCGCGAAGGATCTGGCAAGAATCATTCTGCACCTGATTAAGACCAACGAATACGGCACTTATCATGCAACCTGTAAGGGTGTCTGCAGCCGTTATGAATTCGCTCAGGAGATTTTGAAACATGCGGGAAAAGAGATAGAGTTAAAAGCGGTGGCTGCTTCAGAAGTATCCTCAGAAAGACCTGCATATGCTGTACTGGATAATTTTATCCTTAGAATTATTGATGTCTATAATATGCCGGACTGGAAAACGTCACTGGAAGAATATATGAATGAAAAGAGGGAGGATTAGTATGGCAAAAACACAAGGAAAGAAAAAGATTGGACTTACAACAAAGATATTTATTGCTTTACTGGCGGGAGCTCTGTTTGGAGTAATTCTCTGCTATCTGATTCCGTCAAGCCATATCAAAGATGATATTATCGTAGAGGGAATTCTGTACGTGATCGGGCAGGGCTTCATCCGTCTGATGAAGATGCTGGTCGTACCGCTGGTATTCTGTTCTATCGTATGCGGAAGTATGTCCATTGGAGATACGAAGAAACTGGGAACTGTTGGTGTGCGTACGCTGGTATTCTATCTGTTCACTACCGCGCTTGCTGTTACGGTTGCTTTGTCAATTGGTAATCTGATTAATCCGGGTATGGGATTGGATATGAGTGCAATTAAGACGAATGCAGCTACGGTGGAGACGATGGAGGCAACTTCTCTTACGGATACGCTTCTTAATATTATCCCAGATAATCCTCTGAATTCACTGTCTTCAGGAAGTATGCTTCAGATTATCGTATTTGCATTGATTGTAGGTATTATTCTGGCAAAATTAGGCGAGAGAACAGAGACAGTAGGCAACTTCTTCAGTCAGTTTAACGATATTATGATGGAGATGACCATGATGGTCATGGGTCTTGCGCCGATCGGCGTGTTCTGTCTGATTTCCAGAACATTTGCCAATATTGGCTTCAGTGCGTTTATTCCGCTTGCAAAATATATGATTGGTGTTCTGGTTGCATTGGCGATCCAGTGCTTTGTTGTATACCTGGCATTGCTCAAAGTATTTACCGGTTTGAATCCGTTTAAATTCATTAAGAATTTCTTCCCTGTTATGGCATTCGCATTCTCAACTGCAACCTCGAATGCAACGATTCCGATGTCTATCGATACATTGGCGAAAAAGATGGGCGTATCCAAGAAGATATCCTCATTCACGATTCCGCTTGGAGCAACAATCAATATGGATGGAACTGCGATCATGCAGGGAGTTGCCGTAGTATTCGCTGCTCAGGCATTCGGTATTCATCTGGATATGATGGATTATATTACCGTTATCGGTACTGCGACCCTGGCTTCCATAGGTACGGCAGGTGTTCCGAGCGTAGGTCTTGTGACATTAACTATGGTATTCAACTCAGTTGGACTTCCTGTTGAAGCGATTGGTTTGATCATGGGTATTGACCGTATCCTGGATATGACAAGAACGGCAGTTAATATTACGGGTGACGCTGTATGTACAACAATTGTTGCTCATCAGAACAAAGCGCTGAATCGAGAAGTGTTTAATAATTCGGGATCGGAAACAGCATAAAAAAAGTCTTATATTTCCTAAAAATAGTCAACCCAAACAGGTTGAAAGTGTGGTAGAATAATTACATTGATATGCTTAATCAGATTAAGAAGATTGATTAAGATAAAATATTTACCTAAAAGGGGGATAAAACATGGGCAAGGAAATGATTGCTATGCTTCTTGCCGGTGGACAGGGCTCCAGGTTATATGCACTGACCCAGAAACTGGCAAAACCGGCAGTTCCATTTGGCGGAAAGTACCGTATTATCGACTTTCCACTGTCAAACTGTGTGAACTCCGGAATTGACACTGTAGGAATTCTCACCCAGTATCAGCCACTGGTATTGAATGAGTATATTGGAAATGGACAGCCGTGGGATTTGGACCGTCTATATGGAGGAGTACATGTACTGCCGCCATATCAGAAGGCATCTGGTTCTGATTGGTATAAGGGAACGGCGAATGCCATCTACCAGAATCTTTCATTTATTGAGAGATATGATCCAGAATATGTTATCATCCTTTCCGGTGACCAGATCTGCAAGCAGGACTACAGTGATTTCCTTCGTTTCCACAAGGAAAAAGGAGCTGAATTCAGTGTTGCCGTTATGGAAGTACCGTGGGAAGAGGCATCCCGTTTTGGTCTGATGGTTGCTGACGGAGATGACAAGATTACAGAGTTCCAGGAGAAGCCGAAGAATCCGAAGTCTAATCTGGCTTCTATGGGTATCTATATTTTCAATTGGGATATCTTGAGAAAATACCTCATTGAAGACGAGGCAGATCCGGAGTCAGAGAATGACTTTGGTAATAATATCATCCCGAACCTTCTTCGTGATGGACGTCGTATGTATGCATATCATTTCAGCGGATACTGGAAGGATGTAGGTACGATTTCTTCTCTCTGGGAGGCTAATATGGAAGTATTAGATCCGGAACACAGTGGTATCAATCTGTTTGATGATAACTGGAAGATCTACAGCCGTAACAGTGGTATGACCGGACATAAGATCAGTTCAGGCGCTAAAGTAGAGAATTCTATGATCACAGATGGATGCAAAGTATATGGTGATGTAAAGCACTCTATTCTGTTCGCTGGTGTTAAAGTTGAGCCGGGTGCAGTGGTAGAAGATGCCGTTGTCATGGGTGGAACAATCATCAAGGCTGGTGCAAAAGTTTCACATTGTATCGTGGCTGAGAATGTAGTAATCGGCGAGAATGCTGTAGTAGGAGCAATGCCGACGGAAGAAGAATCTGGCGTAGCAACGATCGGAGCAGGTATCTATGTAGGAGATGGCGCTAAGATCGGACCGAATGCTATGATTAATGAAAATGTAAAGGACGGTGAAGAAAAATGGTAAATGCTAATGCAGATGCAATGGGCATTATATTCCCTAATATATATGATAAATATGTACCGGAGTTAGTCAGCGAAAGACTGATGGCTTCTATACCATTTGCAAGCCGTTATCGTCTGGTTGATTTCCTGTTATCCAGTATGGTAAACTGTGGAATCGACAATATCGCGATTCTGGTACGCCAGAATTACTTCTCACTGTTGGATCATCTCGGATCCGGACGTGAGTGGGATCTTGCACGTAAGAAAGGCGGACTTAATATCTTCCCTCCATATGCACAGAAGACCATCGGAATGTATGGCGGACGTGTAGAAGGTCTTGCAAGTATCCTTCCGTTTTTGAAGAGCCAGAAGGAGAAATATGTAGTAATCTCTGATACGAATATTGCAGTGAACTTTGATTTCAATGCGTTGATTGAAGCGCACATTGCAAGCGGTGCAGATGTTACGATGACTTACCGTAAGGAAGTGTTGCCGAAGAGCCTGGTTGAAGTAGATGATGATACGACCAGAGACTTATATTATACATTAGAAGTAAACGGTGATCGTGTAGAGAAGATTAATATCAACTCTCAAGAGAGCGGCGAGCAGAACTTCTCCATGAATATCTATGTTATGGAAAGAGAATGGCTGATTGATAAAGTACATAAGGCATTCGTAAGCGGCGGCGTGTATTTTGAGAGAGATATACTGATTCCGCAGATAGATGAGTTGGATATCAGAGGATTTGAGTTTACTGGATATGCAGCAAGAATCACTGACATGAAGAGTTACTTTGATGAGAACATGAAACTGCTTCAGGATGAGAATCTGGAGGCATTGTTCGCCGGACATCCAATCTATACCAAGATTCGTGACGATAACCCGACCAGATACGTCGGAGAAGCTAATGCTGACAATGTAATGGTTGCTGACGGCTGCGTGATCGAAGGCGAGATTGAGAACAGTATTCTGTTCCGTGGCGTCAAGATTGGCAAGGGCGCTAAAGTAAAGAATTGTATTCTGATGCAGGATACTGTAGTAGAGGATGGGGCTTCTCTTGAATATGTAATTACGGATAAGAGAGTGGCTGTTTCAGAAGGCAAGGAACTGAAAGGAACGGATACATTCCCTGTATATATTGCAAAGCATCAGGCTGTATAGGTTTTATGAATATGTTGATAAAGACCCGGACGAGAGTCCGGGTTTTTCTTTTGACAATCAGTAATCGTAATTTCGTGCTTGAAGTTATTCATTAGAGTCGGTATAATTATTTCGTTAAGAGTGCAAATTTATCAATATATTATATGGGTGATTTAGGCATATATGAAAGGAAATATATGAGAAAACTAGCGTTAAACGATGAAATATTATTAAAAATTGAGAAGCCTGCCAGATATATAGGCAATGAAGTGAACTCTGTGATGAAGGATAAGGAACAGATAGATATCCGCTTCTGCATGTGCTTTCCCGACGTCTATGAGATCGGGATGTCCCACCTTGGAATACAGATTCTCTACGATATGTTCAATCGCCGTGAAGATGTCTGGTGTGAGCGCGTATATTCTCCGTGGATGGATCTGGACAAGATTATGAGAGAGGAGAATATCCCTCTTTTTGCTTTGGAATCCCAAGATCCGATCAAAGATTTTGATTTCCTTGGCATTACCATCCAGTATGAGATGTGTTACACCAACATCCTGCAGGTACTGGACTTAAGCGGCATTCCGCTTTTTGCTAGTGACAGAGATGATTCAGATCCGATTATCATTGGTGGAGGACCATGTACTTATAATCCGGAGCCATTAGCGGAATATTTTGATATGTTCTATATTGGAGATGGAGAGACAGTTTACGATCAGTTGTTAGATGCCTATAAAGAGAACAAGAAAAATGGTGGTTCTAGAAAGGACTACCTTAAAAAAGCCGCAGAAATAGAAGGAATCTATGTCCCGGCATTTTATGATGTAGCGTACAAAGAAGATGGAACGATTGCATCGTTTGCTCCAAATAATTCACATGCCAGTAAAAAGATACAGAAACAGATGGTATTGGATGTCACGAATACCTATTACCCTCAGAAACCGGTTGTGCCTTTTATCAAAGCAACGCAGGACAGAGTGGTGCTGGAGATCATGAGAGGATGTATCAGGGGATGCCGTTTCTGTCAGGCGGGAATGTTATATCGCCCGACCAGAGAGCGTGATGTAGAGGTGTTGAAGCAATACGCATACAATATGCTGAAGAGTACTGGGCATGAGGAGATATCCTTAAGTTCCTTAAGTTCCAGTGATTATACAAAGTTAAAAGAACTGGTAACCTTCCTGATTGAAGAATTCAAAGATGAGGGAATTAACATCTCTCTGCCTTCACTTCGGATTGATGCGTTTTCTCTGGATGTTATGAGCAAGGTTCAGGATATCCGCAAGAGCAGCCTTACCTTCGCGCCGGAGGCAGGATCCCAAAGAATGCGGGATGTCATTAACAAAGGTCTTACGGAGGAGATCATTCTGGAAGGTGCGGGACAGGCTTTTGAAGGTGGCTGGAATAAGGTGAAACTGTACTTTATGCTGGGTCTTCCGAGCGAGACAGAAGAAGATATGAAAGCGATTCCGAGACTGGCGGATAAGATTGCCAGACGGTATTATGAGATTCCGAAAGACGAACGGAATGGAAAATGTCAGATTACAACGAGTACTTCTTTCTTTATTCCGAAGCCCTTCACTCCATTCCAGTGGGCAAGAATGTACACGAACGAGGAATATATTGCAAGAGCCGCAATTGTAAAACATGAATTCCAGGAGCAGTTGAACCGCAAGAGCCTGAAATACCACTGGCATGATGCAGAGACTACGGTTCTTGAAGGCGTGTTTGCCCGTGGTGACAGACGGATTGGCAAGGTACTGCTGGAGGCATACCGGCTGGGCTGTATCTATGATGCCTGGACGGAGACGTTTGATAACGAAAAATGGATGAAAGCATTCGAGAATACAGGGATAGATATCGGATTCTATAATAATAGAGAGCGTGCAGAAGATGAGATCTTCCCTTGGGATTTTATTGATATTGGAGTGACTAAGTCCTTCCTGCGCCGCGAGTGGGAACGTGCCATGAGAGGAGAAGTTACACCGAACTGCCGGATACAATGTTCCGGCTGTGGTGCGGCAAAATATAAAGGAGGTGTCTGCGTTGAAAGCAAGAATTAAGTTCCGTAAATATGGCGTAATGAAATTCATCGGACATCTGGATGTAATGCGTTTCTTCCAGAAGGCAATGCGGCGTGCGGATATCCCGATTGCGTTTACCGGCGGATACAGCCCGCACATGATTATGTCATTTGCACAGCCTTTGGGCGTGGGAGTGACCAGTGATGGCGAATATCTGGATATAGAATTGAAAGAGCCCATTACATCAGAAGATGCCGTGAATCAACTGAATCAGGTAATGGTAGAAGGTATCGACGTTGTCAGTTTCCGAGAGATACCTGATGATAAGAAGTGCAGTGGTATGACGATTGTTGCTGCCGCCAAGTATCAGGTGACGCTCCAGGAATCTTTCAAGACATCGGATGCTATCAAGAGAATACCTGATCTTTGGCAAGAGAAGGTTGTGAATTTTATGAATCAGCCAGAGATAGTGGTTCTAAAAAGGACTAAGCGCAGCGAAAAAGAGATGGATATCAAACCGATGATCTATCAGATGGAAACTGACAAGGATGGCATCCATCTGTTTCTGGCTACGGGAAGCGAACAGAATCTAAAGCCGGATCTTGTGATGGAGACATTTCTGAATTATATAGGTGAGAAGCCTGAGGAAGTTCCGTTACATTATCATCGGCTGGAAGTTTATGCTAGGAAGCCGGAGACTCCGGCAACTATGTTACGGAATCAGGGTGAAAAAGCGACTGCCGATATAGGGGAGCAGTTTGTATCCCTTGAAGAATTGGGAGAAGTGGTTCGCTAAAACTTATAGAATACGATTAGAAATGCAAGCATGAGAACAGACAGGAGTTGAGAACATGAGCAAAAAAGAAGTTAAGACCAACGCCATGCGCATTCTGGATCGCCAGAAGATTCCCTATGAATACCAGGAATATGAATGCGATGATTTTACAGACGGCATACATGTTGCGGATCAGTTGGGATATGATCATGCACTGGTCTATAAGACATTGGTAACCACCGGGAAGACAGGTCAGCATTATGTGTTCGTTATTCCGATAGAGGCAGAGATTGACTTTAAGAAAGCAGCAAAAGTCGTGGGAGAGAAATCATTGGAAATGCTTCATCTGAAAGACCTTACAAAGGTAACAGGCTACGTTCGCGGTGGATGTACCGCAATCGGGATGAAGAAACAGTTCCCGACAGTGATTCAGGAGTCTGCAAAGGAATTGGACAGTATGTATGTAAGCGGCGGCAAACTGGGAATGCAGTTGAAACTTGCACCGCTGGATCTTCAGAAAGCATCCGGCGCGACATTCGCAGATGTAATCCATGCATAGAAAGGAACAGAGATTATGAAGACAGTAATATTTGATCTGGGAAAAGTCTTAGTAGATTATGACTGGGAGACGTATCTGCGCACGTTTCATTATGAAGAAGACATCTATCAGAGGGTAGCGGATGCAGTGTTCAGAAACGAGGATTGGGTCCAAGGTGATATTGGAAACGTAACAACCGAGGAATGGCTGAATCTTTTTATTGAGAATGCACCTGAATGTGAAGCACAGATCCGGGAAGTGTTCCAGGGGTTTGGTGGGACGATTGTACCGTTGGATTATACGGAGGCGTGGATTCGATATTTTCGTGAAAATGGATACCGAATCTATTATCTGTCTAATTTTTCATGTGAATTATACCGTCAGTCAAAAGAGACTTTGAGTTTTATAGATGATTTTGATGGAGGGATATTCTCTTGGAAAGAGAAGTGCATCAAGCCGGATGAAGAGATTTACCACAGGCTTTTGAATCGGTATTCTATTATTCCCGAAGAGGCGCTCTTCTATGATGACCGCCCTGAGAATGTAGAAGCCGCCAGAAAACTTGGGATTAACGGAATTGTATTTCATAAAGATATTCCATTGCAGATGATGGAAAAATGATGTAATATATAAAACATGTAAAGAAATGCTTAAGAAAACGCAGTTTGGAGGATTACAGGAGAGATGATAAAGGTTGTAAAATTTGGCGGAAGTTCGCTGGCAAGTGCTGAGCAGTTCAAGAAAGTTGGCAAGATTATCCGAAAGGAAGAATCCCGGAGATATGTGATTCCATCCGCACCAGGAAAACGTACCCCAGATGATACAAAAGTTACGGATATGCTGTATAGTTGTTATGGGCTTGCAATCCTGGATGATGAATACGAGGAAGAATTCGAGAATCAGTTGATGGCAATCAAAACGCGTTATGATGAGATTATTAAAGGGCTTGAACTTTCCATCAGCCTGGATGATGAGTTCAAGACGATCCGTACGAATTTCAGTAAGAAGATCGGTAGGGATTATGCGGCGTCAAGAGGCGAATACCTGAATGGTATTATTATGGCTGCATACCTTGGTTATGAGTTTATCGATGCGGCAGATGTTATTAAATTTGACGAAGAGGGTAATTTTGACGGCGTGAAGACGAACGAGATTCTGTCTGCAAGGCTGGCAGAGACAAAGCAGGCAGTGATTCCGGGATTTTACGGCTCTATGCCTGATGGGAAAGTGAAGACTTTCTCAAGAGGCGGTTCTGACGTTACTGGTTCTATTGTGGCAAAGGCAGTTCATGCGGATATGTATGAGAACTGGACGGATGTATCAGGTTTCCTGATTGCAGACCCAAGAGTAGTGAATAATCCAAAGGCAATTGATGTCATTACATATAGAGAGTTAAGAGAGTTGTCTTATATGGGAGCGACGGTACTCCACGAAGATGCGATCTTCCCGGTACGTAAGGAAGGAATTCCGATTAATATCCGCAATACCAATTCTCCGGAGGATAAAGGGACTCTGATTGTAGAAGATACCTGCAGAAAGCCAAGATTCGTTATCACAGGTGTTACGGGAAAGAAGGATTTTGCTTCTATTACAGTAGAAAAGGCTATGATGAACTCAGAAGTCGGATTCTGTAAGAAAGTGCTGCAAGTCTTTGAAGATAACGCTATCTCTATCGAGCATATGCCTTCTGGTATTGACACGATGACAATCTTCGTGCATCAGGATGAGTTCGAAGAGAAAGAGCAGAAGGTGATTGCAGGAATCCACAGAGCGGTGGAGCCAGATTTCCTGGAGTTAGAGTCTGATTTGGCGCTGATTGCTGTTGTAGGAAGAGGCATGAGGGCAACCCGCGGAACTTCCGGAAGAATCTTCTCAGCTCTGGCACACGCCAACGTCAATGTTAAGATGATCGACCAGGGTTCCAGCGAGATGAATATCATCATCGGTGTCAGAAACCATGACTTTAATGCTGCGATTAATGCGATTTACGATATATTTGTCAATACGATGATTTAATAGAATTACAGGATGATTAAGAAGACTTGGGGAGGTCTTGACTATGAATATTTTATTCTTCCTAAAGCCTAAGAGTGAACTTGCCTATATCTATGATTATCATACACTGCGTCAGGCTTTAGAGATTATGGAATACCACAAGTATTCTTCTGTGCCGATATTGAACAGAGAGGGGAAATATGTCGGCTCGATTACAGAAGGAGATCTTCTGTGGTCGCTGAAGAAGTGGGATATTCTGCATCTGAAAAATGCGGAAGATATCAGTATCATGAAGGTGGAGCGCAGGCTGGATTATCAGTGCGTAACTGCCAAATCCAACATGGAGGATCTGATCGGAAGAGCAATGGAACAGAATTTTGTTCCGGTAGTTGACGATCAGGAGCATTTTATCGGGATTATTACGCGGCGTGACATCATCGGATACTGTTATGACAAGATGAAGGAGTGTGAGGAAACAGATGATCATTGATTTTCATACACATATGTTTCCGGATAAGATTGCGAAGGGAACACTTGATTTCCTGGAAGGAGTCTGCGGAACCCATCCATATACGAATGGAACCTATGAGGGCTTAAGTGCGTCAGGAAGAGAAGCAGGTGTCGATATCTCGATTGCACTACCTGCAGTGACGAAAGTGTCTCAGATTGCATCCGTTAACCGGTTTGCTTCGAATTATCTGGAGGGATCTGTGATTTCTTTTGGTGGTATTCATCCGGATGCTACCGATTATAAAGAAGAATTAAGACAGATCAAGAATATGGGAATGAAGGGGATTAAGCTTCACCCCGACTATCAGGATACATATTTTAATGATATCCGTTATAAAAGATTGGTTGCTTATGCATCTGAACTGGGCTTGATTACGGTGGTACATGCCGGTCAAGATCCGAAGAGCCCGGAGGATATACACTGTACGCCAAAGATGGCTCTGGAACTGATTCAGGAGGTGCAGCCTGAGAAACTGGTTCTGGCGCATATGGGCGGTAATGAGATGTGGGATGAAGTGGAGACTTATCTGGTTAACCAGAATGTGTATTTTGATACCGGAGTCGTATTAGACCGGATGCCAGAGGAGCAGTTCGTCCGTATGGTACGCAGTCATGGCGCGGATAAGATTCTTTTTGCAACGGATTCCCCTTGGGCTGGCCAGAAAGAATTTACCAGGATTCTTAGGAATATGCCGCTTACGGAAGAAGAGAAGGAGAAGATCTTTTCCGGTAATGCATGCAAATTGCTGGGAATGATGTAATATCCGGCGAGGTTAGAGTCGATTTGCAAGAAAATTCACAAGAAAATTACGCAAGAAAATTCGTATAGAAAATTTATCAAACGGTATTGATTTTTACAAAAGTCTATGTTAATATATACCAGTATGCCGCACAACGAGGTTAAAGTTCTGCTTATCTTGAAGCAGACACCGTAATTGGCGAGTAATGATAATAGGAGGTGCCATATGTACGCAATTATAGCAACAGGTGGTAAACAGTACAAAGTAGCCGAAGGCGATATCATTAAAGTAGAAAAACTTGGTGTAGAAGCTGGAGAGACTTATACATTTGACCAAGTGCTTGCAGTAAGTGACAACGAATTAAAAGTTGGTAATCCAACCGTTGAAGGAGCAACCGTAGAGGCTTCTGTAGTAGAGAACGGTAAGGCAAAGAAAGTCATTGTTTACAAGTATAAGAGAAAAACTGGATACCATAAGAAAAACGGTCACAGACAGCAGTATACTGCAGTAAAGATTGACAAGATCAATGCTTAATTTGGAGATCATCCATGATTCATGTAACCATTTATCAGAATAGCAGAAAAGAATGCATAGGCTTCCAGACAGAAGGACATGCTGAATATAGTGAAGAGGGACAGGATATCGTGTGCGCGGCAGCGTCTGTGCTGATTATCAATACGATGAATGCCATTGAGTTATATGCAGGGGATGAATGTTCTGTTGTGACAGACGAAGTGGATGGGATGATTGCTTATCATTTAAGCAAGAGACTGTCAAAAGAAGCGGAGTTGCTTTTAAAGACTATGATTCTTGGTCTGAAAGATATGGCTGATGATGAGAACTATGCAGAATATATTGATTTAACATTCGAGGAGGTGTAACAACCATGATGAAATTAAACCTTCAGTATTTCGCTCATAAAAAAGGTGTTGGTTCTACTAAGAACGGTAGAGATTCTGAGTCTAAGAGACTTGGCGCTAAGAGAGCGGACGGACAGTTTGTAAAAGCTGGTAATATCCTTTACAGACAGCGTGGAACAAAGATTCACCCAGGTGTGAACGTTGGACGTGGCGGAGATGACACATTATTCGCACTTGTTGATGGCGTTGTAAGATTCGAGAGAAAAGGAAGAGATAAGAAACAGGTTTCTATCTATCCAGTTGTTTAAGCGATTATGAGTCGAAGAGAGTGTTGCGGGATAACTGATATCAGTTACAAGCAGCGCTCTTTTTTGGATAAATGGAGGAATATTATATGTTTGCAGACAGAGCAAAGATATTCATACGATCAGGAAAAGGCGGAGATGGGCATGTCAGTTTTCGGCGTGAACTGTATGTGCCAAATGGCGGTCCGGACGGCGGCGACGGCGGACGCGGCGGAGATGTCATCTTCGAAGTAGATGAAGGACTCAATACGTTGCAGGATTACCGACACAGACGCAAATACACAGCAAAGGATGGATCTCCGGGTGGAAAGAAGAGATGCCATGGTGCTGATGCGGAGGATATTGTATTAAAAGTGCCGGAAGGAACCGTCATCAAGGAAGCCGAGTCAGGAAAAGTGATTGCAGATATGTCTGGTGAGAACCGCAGACAGACCATCCTGAAGGGCGGCAAAGGCGGACTTGGCAATCAGCACTATGCAACTTCTACTATGCAGGTTCCCAAATACGCACAGCCGGGACAGCCTTCCCGTGAACTCTGGGTTACCCTGGAACTTAAGGTGATTGCAGACGTAGGTCTGGTAGGCTTTCCGAATGTTGGTAAATCGACTTTCTTATCCCGTGTAACGAACGCACAGCCTAAGATTGCGAATTATCACTTCACAACCTTGAATCCGAATCTCGGCGTGGTAGACTTGCCGGATGGAAAAGGATTCGTGATCGCTGATATCCCGGGACTGATAGAAGGCGCATCAGAAGGTGTGGGACTTGGCCATGAGTTTTTGCGCCATATAGAGCGTACGAAATTAATGATTCATGTTGTAGACGCGGCAGGAACCGAAGGCAGAGATCCGGTGGATGATATTTACAAGATCAATGCGGAATTAGAGGCTTATAATCCTGATATTGCGAAGCGTCCACAGGTAATTGCTGCTAATAAGATCGATGCGATCTATTCGGATGGCGATGATCCATTGAAACGCCTGAAAGATGAATTCGAGTCAAAAGGAATTCCTGTATATCCAATCTCAGGCGTGACAGGAGAGGGAATCAAGGAACTGCTCTATCACGTGTCTGACCGTTTGAAGGAACTGGATCAGGCGCCGGTAATCTTCCAGCAGGAGTATTTCCCGGAAGAAGAATTAATCTACGAAGATCTGCCTTATACAGTTGAAGTAGAAGATGGTATGTATGTGGTAGAAGGACCGAAGATTGAAAAGATGTTAGGATATACGAATCTGGATTCTGAGAAAGGATTTGCTTTCTTCCAGAAGTTCCTGAAAGATACGGGAATCTTAGATGAACTGGAGGCTGCAGGAATCCAGGAGGGCGATACCGTCAGAATGTATGGACTGCAGTTCGATTATTATAAATAATTAACAGGTTAAGGAGTGTAAGAATTAAGATGACGACGAAACAGAGAGCGTATCTGAAGAGCCTTGCTATGACAATGGATCCGATCTTCCAGATTGGGAAGAACAGCATGACGCCTGAACTTACTAAGGCAATTGAAGAGGCATTAGATGCAAGGGAACTGATCAAGGTCAGTGTATTAAAGAATTGTATGGATGATCCGCGTATGCTTGCTGATATGCTTGCAGAGCGTACGAGATCACAGGTTGTTCAGGTGATTGGGAAAAAGATTGTCTTATATAAGGAAGGCAAGGATAAGAATAAGCGGATTGAACTGCCATAGGATTAATCTTAGAAGGACGGGATCTAGAGAATGAGAATTGGAATTATGGGGGGAACCTTTGATCCGATACACAATGGTCATCTGATGCTGGGGAAGGCTGCTTATGAGTCGTTCCATCTGGATCAGATCTGGTATATGCCGAACGGGAATCCTCCCCACAAAGATATGATATCAATGGAGTCGAATGTAGGCGATCGGCTTGAGATGGTCAGGCTTGCCATCGAGCCATATCGAGAATTCAAGTTAGAGGCTTATGAGGCAAATAGAAGGGATGTATCCTATTCCTACAGCACACTGGAGTATTTCAAAGAGATGTATCCGGAGGATGAATTCTATTTTATTATCGGGGCAGATTCCTTGTTCATGATTGACCACTGGGTGCATCCGGAGAGAATATTTCCGACATGTACGATACTGGCGGCTTATCGGGGTGAGATCAATACCAGAAGCGAGATGGAAGAGCGCATTCTCGAACTGCAAGAACAGTATGATGCACGAATTGAACTTCTGATTACACCTCTGATGAAGGTATCTTCTCATGAACTTCGGGAGGCATTAAAAGAGGGACAGTCGATTGCGTCCCATGTTCCGGAGGCTGTAGCGGACTACATTTCTAAAAATCATTTGTATGTGGGAGAGTGAGAGCAGCATATGAACCATAAGATATCAAAGATACGAAGGAAATTAATGACCGAGTTGGACAAGGAACGCTATGAGCATACACTGGGAGTTATGTATACAGCGGCATCTATGGCGATGTGCCACAATGAGGATATTGAAAAAGCATTACTGGCAGGCTTATTACACGATTGTGCCAAATGTATTCCAGGGGATACAAAGATTAAGTTATGTAAAAAATATCATTTGAATGTATCTGAGGTAGAGAAGGCGAATCCAAGTCTTCTTCATGCCAAATTAGGTGCATTTCTGGCGGCAAAAAAGTATCATATAAAGGATAGGGATGTCATCAACGCCATTGCAAGCCATACGACAGGATGCCCGAATATGACACTGCTGGATAAGATTATCTATATTGCAGACTATATCGAGCCTGGAAGAAAAGAATTGCCGAATATGGCTGAGGTACGAAAACTGGCATTCACGGATATTGATGCTTGTCTATACCGTATATTAGAAGATTCTCTGGTGTATCTGAATAGCAAGAATATATCTGTAGATCCGATGACGGAAAAGACGTATCTGTATTATAAGAAACAGTTAGATAAAGAAGAATAAATGATGTATCAATGAATGATGTAAAGGAGGCGTAATATGGAGCAAACGAAGGAAATGGTGCGTATCGCATATGAAGCCCTGGACGAGAAAAAGGGAGAAGACATCCGTATCATAGAGATATCCGGAATATCTGTACTTGCGGATTATTTCATTATTACAAATGGAACAAGCGACAGCCAGGTCAAAGCATTGGTTGAGCATGTGGAAGAGAAGATGCACAAGGCTGGATATGCCCAGAAACAGCGCGAGGGAGTGACGGCAGGGAACTGGGTGCTGCTTGATTATGGCGATGTAATTGTGCATGTGTTTGATAAAGATAACCGGGAATTCTATAATCTGGAACGCATCTGGAATGATGGGAAGAAAATTGAGGATTTGAACGAGTTATAAAAGATACTTTTTTGAACAAAGTATATTGTTCATAGAGAAGAAGCATAACTCATGTAAATATTAGTTTATTTGCATGGGCTATGCTTCTTTTCTATAAAAATAACTACTCCTGGTAAATACAATCTTTTTAAATGACTATTTATAAAAATCTAAAAACACCGATAACTTTTCCAAGAATCACGACATCAGGTACAATAATGGGATCCATAGTATCATTCTCCGGCTGAAGACGAATAACACCCTCTTCCCTATAGAAAGTCTTCACAGTGGCACCATCATCAATAAGGGCTACCACCATCTCGCCATTACGTGCAGTAGAACGTTGCTCTACAAGTACCATATCACCGTCTAAGATGCCGGCATTAATCATACTTTCACCTTTTACCTTAAGCATGAAGGTCTGATTGTTCGGCATGTATTCCATCGGAATAGGGAAGTAGTTCTCAATATTCTGTTCTGCCAAAATCGGTTCGCCTGCAGCTACACGTCCAACCATCGGAACATTTACCATCTCACGACGCATAAAATTGAAAGAATCATCCAAAATCTCAATTGCCCTTGGCTTCGTTGGATCTCGCCGTATGTAGCCATTCTTCTCCAGTGTCTCCAGATGTGAGTGAACAGAAGATGTGGATTTCAGATGAACAGCCTCGCAGATATCTCGAACTGCCGGTGGGAATCCTCTCTCTAAGATCTGTGACTTAATATATTCTAATATTTCCTGCTGCTTTGGACTTATTTTACCCTGTCCCATAGAAACCTCCTTTTTATCGTATGCACGAACATGTTGATATTGATATTTTAACATAGCAATATATAAAAAGCAAACAAATGTTTAGAAAATATGTTCGAATAATTTGGATTGAAGTATTGACAAACGTCCGTTCGGAATATATAATACATTACAGAACAGTTGTTCGGAACAAATGTTTTTTGATTCATGAGGGGAAGAATATATTTAAGGAGGAGAGTATCATGAATGCACACAGATTACACGCAGCAAGCAAGAGAAGAAGACAGGTATATATGAAAAAGATGATATTAATGCTCACAGCCTGTGTTTTGGTATTTGGATTGAGTATCTTTTTAAGTAATGATTTTGTTGATGCACATGGTAACTCTGAGGAGGCTCCTGTACAGCATAAGTATTATACAAGCATAGAGATTACATCCGGTGACACGCTTTGGGGAATTGCGGAGAAATATATGGATGAGAACTATGATTCTATTTATGAGTATATCTATGAACTAAAAGATATTAATGGATTGGAGTCCGATGATATTCAGGATGAACAGTATCTGACAGTGGCTTATTATGACACGGTATTTCAATAAGTGTTTTAATGGTGTTTTAATGTTTTCCTTATGATTTAGTTATGCAGAAACTTGAGATATTTTAATATATTATATAATCATTTCTTTATTATTGTTGGTATATAAGAGTTAGATCATCTTATATATATTATACTCACCCATGGCAATAACCAACATTATCAAGGATTCCTTGGTAGCAGGTTATTGCCTTTTACTCTATAGAGAAGAATTAACCTGTTGTTACAGGGAGGTAAT
This sequence comes from Bariatricus sp. SGI.154, assembly GCF_050313795.1. Lineage (NCBI taxonomy): Bacteria > Bacillati > Bacillota > Clostridia > Lachnospirales > Lachnospiraceae > Bariatricus > Bariatricus sp. SGI.154. Next base: position 29,974 of record NZ_JBNPMC010000013.1, on the reverse strand, counting down.
AATTTACTAAAGTGGTTTTACCACTCAAATAGATCTATACGACAAATACCGATTTTTCCAAAAGATATAGACTAAAAAACAGGATTATGATATAATAATTGATATTTAGATAAGGTGGGAATAAAAACATGGCAGATACAAGAACATATCATGAACAGACAAGGATCGATCAGACCATACGTCTCAGAGAAGTTTTAAAAACTTTGCCGCCATTTGCAAAAGACTATTTCCGTGCAATTGAGCCAAAATCTTCAGCAAGAACAAGAATCAATTATGCCTATGATATTCGTGTGTTTTTTCATTTTTTAATGGAGAACAATCCTGTATACAAGAATTATACGATTGAACAATTTCAGGTCGATGATCTGGAGAAACTGGAGCCTGTGGATATTGAGGAATATATGGAGTATCTGAAAGTATATACTAAGGATAATGAATTAATCACAAATAGCGAAAAGGGTCTCGCCAGAAAGATGTCGGCGTTGCGAAGTTTTTATAATTACTATTACAAGCATCAGGTTATTACAAAGAATCCAACTTTATTGGTTGATATGCCAAAACTTCATGAAAAGGCAATCATACGTTTGGATACGGATGAAGTTTCCATGCTTCTTGATTATGTAGAGAATTGTGGCAGCCAGTTGTCAGGACAGGCACTTACATATTATCATAAGACCCGGGAGCGTGATCTCGCGATTCTAACTTTGCTTTTAGGGACCGGGATCCGTGTATCAGAATGTGTGGGACTGGATCTTACGGATGTTGATTTTAAAAATAATGGAATTACAGTTACCCGTAAGGGCGGCAATCAGATGGTTGTGTATTTTGGTGATGAGGTTGCAGATGCACTAATCAATTATATAGAAGGTGATAGAAAGGCAACTACTCCCCTCTCCGGCCATGAAAATGCGTTATTTCTATCGACTCAGAAGAAACGTATGGGTGTACAGGCTGTAGAAAATATGGTGAAGAAGTATTCCCGTCAGGTCACACCTAACAAAAAGATAACCCCTCATAAACTTCGTAGTACTTATGGTACTTCACTATATAAGGAAACCGGGGATATCTATCTTGTAGCAGATGTATTAGGGCACAAAGATGTGAATACAACAAAAAAACACTATGCTGCAATTGATGAGAACAGACGCCGGCAGGCGGCATCGGCTGTGAAACTGCGGGAGTCTTAAATATTTCTTGTAAATTTGTCTCATATCATGTACTCTATATGAAGGGTTTAGTCAAAACAGTCAGAAACCTTTAAGCCAATAGTACTTCTCAACAATTGAGAGTTCGTAATAAAACACTAATTAAGAAAGGACTAGTAACAGATGAAATTGCAGCAACTTCTGAGTTATACGCGAAAAGCCGTAGACGAATATACAATGATCGATGAAGGAGACCACATAGCAGTAGGCATCTCCGGCGGAAAGGACAGTCTGACGCTATTATATGCTCTGCATGGATTGAAGCGCTTCTATCCTAAGCATTTTGAACTAAGTGCGATTACCGTGGATCTTGGCTATTCTGAATGCGATTTTACACCAGTATCAGAACTTTGCAGAGAACTTGGTGTTCCTTATCATATTGTCAAAACAGATATTGCCCATATCCTGTTTGAAGAGCGAAAAGAAAGTAATCCCTGCTCTCTTTGTGCAAAGATGAGAAAAGGTGCTCTAAATCAGGCTGTAAAAGAAATGGGATGTAATAAGGTTGCATATGCACACCACAAGGATGATATTATTGAGACAATGCTATTATCCATGCTTTTTGAAGGACGTTTCTATTCCTTTTCACCGAAGTCCTACCTGGATCGCATGGAGTTGACCGTGATTCGTCCGATTATGTTCGTAGATGAGGCAGATGTGATTGGGTTCAAGAATAAGTACAATCTTCCGGTGGTTAAGAGCCGTTGTCCGATTGACGGCTATACCAAGCGGCAATATGCAAAAGAACTGGTGAAGCAGTTGAATCAAGAGCATCCCGGAGCAAAACAGAGGATGTTTACTGCGATTTTGAATGGGAATATACAAGGATGGCCAGAGAGGGTTCCACATGTAAGATAGTGAGAATATCCTTGAGATTTTTGAATGGGTACACCACATATTACATTTGGGTACACCACAGATGTTAAAAATTGACACCGCATTTGCTAATTAAGGACGTAGTAAAATGCACTTTTACTACGTCCCCATCTTTACAATCTCTTGTCGCCTTCACGTTCTTTAATTTCAACCAACTGCTTGATCGCATCAGCCGTTCCATCGATTCCCAGAAGAGAACTATCCAGGCAGATATCATAACTGTCGGCAGCGCCCCACTTCTTATTGCTATAGTAATTATAATAACTGGAACGTCTCTTGTCTGTTTTTTGAATCAGATCCTTTGCCTTTGCGTCCGTAAGATCATAGATTCGTGCAATTCTTCGGATACGTGCATCTAAGTCTGCGTGAATGAATATACTTAATACATTATCATATTCCTCCAGAGCGTAATCAGCGCAGCGACCTACCAGAATACAGGGACCTTCATCAGCAATCTTCTTGATCGCATCAAATTGAGCAAGGAATACCTTGTGGTTAATCGGCATATCTGTGTAACTTCCAGAAGTATATCCGAGAGAATAAGTATCCATTACAAGAGAATACAAGAAACTGTTCGTTGGTTTCTCATCATGTGTCTCGAATAATTCCTGACAGATGCCACTCTCCTTCGCAGCACGGTCGAGCATCTCCTTATCGTATAATTTGATACCCAGGTCATTTGCCACTTTATAGCCAATTTCCCTACCGGCACTTCCATATTGTCTGCCAATGGTTATAATCGTATTAGTCTTTGCCATACCAATCACGCTCCTCTTAAATCATTATAAATATATTATATATCAATTAGAACTAATTGTATAGAATTATCGAAAAATTTTACATTAATTTTTCATTAGTCTGTCTAATAATTCGGTGAAATATGCTGGAAGTGGTGCATTTACCTCTAGGTACCCCCCTGTCCGCGGGTGGATGATTCCCAAAGTTCTGGCATGTAGCGTCTGTCCTTGCAGATGCGGGATTGGGCATTTTTTAGGACCGTATACCTGATCTCCAAGAAGCGGGTGACCGATACTTGCCATATGCACGCGAATCTGATGCGTACGTCCCGTTTCCAATTCACACTGGACGTAAGTGTAATCTCCGAAACGTTCGAGGACTTTATAATGAGTGATTGCTGTTCTGCCATTCTTAGAATAGATACTCATCTTCTTGCGTTCAGTCGGGTGCCTTCCAATTGGTGCATTGACAGTCCCACTTTCTTCCTTGATATTGCCGTGGACAATAGCAACATAGATTCGACGAATCGAGTGAATCTTTAATTGCTCTGACAGGCTCTGATGTGCCATGTCATTCTTACATACGATCAGAGAGCCCGTGGTATCCATGTCAATCCGATGGACAATGCCAGGGCGCATCGTGCCATTAATACCGGAAAGTTCCTGACCGCAATGATACATCAGTGCATTCACCAGCGTACCGCTGTAATGTCCCGGTGCAGGATGTACTACCATCTGCTTAGGCTTATTGACGATAATGATGTCTTCATCCTCATACAGAATATCCAGTGGAATGTCCTCAGGGGCGATATCCGGCTCTTTTGCCTCCGGAAGGGTTATCTCTACCCTGTCACCTAAAGAAAGCCTGTAATTGGCTTTTACAGGCCTCTGATTCACGATTACATACTGTTCTTTTATCAGTTTCTGAATATAAGATCTGGATCTGTCTTCCAGTTCTTCGGAAAGATAGCGATCGATACGCTCTCCCTCCTGATTCTCAACGGTGAAAAATTCTTTCAAGGTCTTCCTCCTTATAATAGAAGCATATCAGGATTGCCAGCATGAATGTCGATACGGTAACATAGATATCCGCCACATTGAAGATGGGAAAATCAATTAACTTAAAATATAGGAAATCCACCACATAGTTCAAACGGATTCTATCAATGCAGTTCCCCCAAGCTCCTGCTATAATTCCTACAGCACATAGTCTGAGAGGAAGAAATCTGCGGTTCATAGGTACTCGCAGATAAAAGATAACAACTACAATACTGATAATTGCAGCACTGGCAAGAAAGAAAATACGCTGATTCTGGAACAAGCCAAAAGCAGCCCCTCTGTTCTCAAGATATTCCAATTGGAATACACCTTCCCAGATTACAAAAGGCTCATTCCCTTTCAGATTCACAAGCACTATGTGCTTTGTGACTTGATCTATGATTGTAAGAATAGCCGCACCAACCAGCGCGGCAAGATAATGTATATAACGCTTTGATTCTGTTCTCATTATTATTCTTGTTCCTTTATATATATTTACGGATCATTACCATATATCGTCCTTTTTTCGTCTCTGACAGTATGCCTGTGTAAGAAATCCTGCCCATCTTACGAACGGAAATCATATCTCCTTCTTTTAAACGGTATCCATTGCTGGTAATCAGTTTTCCATTCACGAATACTCTTCCGCCTTCGATGTACGCTGTCAGTTTGCTCCGTGACAAAGGATAAGCAAGGGACAGTACGGTATCCAAACGGATTGATGCAACAGTACCCTTAACCTCCTCATATCTTGGCTCATAAGTAACGTCAAACTCTGATACAGCGTGTGCCTGTACGGTTGTATGACGTATTCGAGTAAGATTTTCTATTATATAATCAGCCAATTCCTCTTTAGCAAAAAGCAGTGCTTTTCCTTCATCTATAATGATATCTCCCAATTTGCACCGCTCTATTCCAAGATTCATAACAGCGCCCAGATAATCACGGTGAGTCAATTCTTCAGAGAATTTGCGATTCACCGGAGAGATCTCGATCATCTGAATGGGATATTGATAGTCATAATAAAGAGCATCAGGTAGAAAAGCAACCATCTGACGCTCTGATAAGTCATACCCGCCATATGTCTCATGCTTAGAGAGAAACATATTCTTTGGAGTAGTATGCAGTATATTCAATTCATTCAGATTCAGGAAATCAGAGAACGTAACAATCCCGCGCGTATATGCGATTCTGGATAATTCAACCAGTCGTTTTTGTAACAGTGTCTCTTCTTTATTCATAACTTAGAACCTGGAACGCATAGAGGATGCGTCAAATGATGTATTCAGGAGATCCTGCAAATCACCGGAGATATCAACATTCGTTGGGGTTACCAAGAATATGTAGTTGGATATCTTCTGCAGATTACCACTGATTGCGTAGGTCGCACCTGAAGTAAAGTCAATAATGCGCTGTGCAATTTCAAGATCCAGACCTTCCAGATTCAGAATCACAGTACGTCCACTCAATAAAGTCTCTGTGATCTCACGTGCATCGTCAACGGAATTCGGCTTAATTACACAGACCTCCATGCTGACATTATTCCTTCTGGCAGGCTGACGCATCGGAGTTACCTTATTGTTATTAGCAGAACGTGAAGACTTCGATCTTGCAGGAAGTTCATAATCATCTTCATCATCGTAAGCCTCTTCCTTGTCTTTGCGGAATAGATTCCTCTTCGGCTTTGGTTCATAATCTTCTTCGTAATCATCATCATCGAAGAAATCATCATCCTCGTAATCGTCATCATCACTTAGTTTCATAATATCTAAAAACTTATCTAATACTCCCATGTTAAATAATTCTCCTATCTTCCGTTATACTTGAGCATAATCACGCGCACCAAAAATTCCGGTTCCCACCCGGACCATTGTTGCGCCTTCTTCTATGGCAACCTGATAGTCGTTGGTCATACCCATAGATAAAATACTCATAGTAATATTATCAACGTTTTTCTTTGCAATGTCAACAGATAATTTGCGTAAACGTGCGAAAATCGGGCGGTTTTCTTCCGGATCATCTACAAATGGAGCAATTGTCATGAGTCCTTTTACATGAATATGAGAAAATTCTGCAATTTGGGTAATAAATTCATCAAGTTCTTCCGGCATTAATCCAAACTTGCTCTCCTCTTTTGCTACATTCACTTCAATGAGAATGTTGGCAGTAATATTATGTTTGGCTGCTTCTTTCTCAATCGTCTCAGCCAGACGTATGGAATCAACTGAGTGGATCAGATCAACTTTATCAATAATATACTTCACTTTATTACGCTGGAGATGTCCGATCATATGCCAGTGGATATCCTTCGGCATAACTTCATGCTTATCTGCCAGTTCCTGAACTTTATTTTCTCCAAATATGCGAACCCCCAGATCATATGCTTCATTTAACATCTCTACAGGCTTGGTCTTGCTGACTGCAATTAGTGTAACATCTTCCCGGTCTCTTCCGGAACGCTGGCAGGCAGCCTGAATCTCATTTTCGACGAATGTAAGGTTTTCTTTTAACATGATTATCACTCCTTCTTAAAATACGACATCATTTTCACGGACATCTTCTCCATATAGCGCAATATGGTCATAGTTAGAAAGTCCGTATGTATTCCCTGATTCCACGATATAATAATCATCGCTTTCACATAGGATGTTTACTTGTTTGAATACTGCATAGCCCTTGTTAATATTGTATACGCCTTCTATACTTTCTGTCTTATTCAGACGGCATGTGTCGGATGAATCTGGTTTTACCAGGACAGTATCTTTATCAAAAGCATTGGCATCCAGATACACCTTACCGGCTTCTTCATCACGGTCGTAGATCTCTACACTTTGAAATTCCGGATTATCCTTTCCGGTATCTACCAGTACACCGTCTTCCTTACTGTTGCCGCCCTGAGTAAGATAATCTTCCGAGATCAGATAGAATTCTTTATTCACGACGGAAGACTTTGGTATCTTCAGACCAGACTGATCTTCCAGAATCAGTTCAAGATCCAGATAACGTTCTTCTGCATAACGGATCATGGAACTGTCAAAAGACAGGATACCGATCTTAGCATCTTTTTTATTTTTTATGGAAAAACCTGCCTGCGCTGTCTCGTTATCTTTGGAGAAACGCACCTTCACAGAAGTTGTATCTTTCAGTTGCGTGGCAGTATCGTCATCCAGCAGAATCGCGATAGACCATGAATTTGCCCGGATTAATTTGTACACGGGATCGCCTGCCTTTATCTTGGCATTATTTCCAAGGCTAATCTTCTCATAGTCTTTTTTGGCAATCATATCCTCTGTCACATCATCTGCCGTTGTGGTCTCGTACCCGTCCGTAGCATAGATAATAATTCCATCTGATGCGGCAGAGTGGATCTGAAGACCTCCACCCTCCTGAACTGCCATGGCATCTAACTGAGCCTGGCGGCTTTGGTTGGATTTGCTCTCCAGCACAGTTGTGATATTATTCTTCAGCGTATAGACATCGCTAAACTGCTGATCTTTAAAATTCTCCGTAAAAGACTGAGTCTTGATCAACAGTGCCGCCTGTTCCTCAGAAGATAATTCTTGCGATTCTTCCGTAGTGGAATCTTCGAATTCCAATTTTTTATCGGATATGGAATATACTCTCGTCTTGGCGCCTACTTTGCTGCCCTCCAGGGCAAAATAATTAACATAACCACCTGTATCGGATTGTACCACCATCTCATCTCTAAGAATAATTCCGGTATATGCGTTGTCCTTTAGAATGGAACCTTCGCGTACTTCGTAAGCAGATACATGATTACCGGTCAGGTACATAAGAACTGTCACGATCAGATAGATGAATACCACTCCGAAGATAATGATTCCAATATTAATATTCCATTTTTTACGATAAACCTGTATATTCGTCAATTTGTTATCAGCCAATAATATAGCCTCCTGTTGTTAATAGTCTGATTAGTTATCTGCTTGAGAATCCAAAGACTGAAGCGCTGCACCATTCAGGTAATGGAATCTTCGTCCCTGATAACTTCCGTGTTCTTCCATGAGTTCCAGAAGTTCATCCCGCAGTTTCCACCAACTCATTCCCCAGTTGCAGAATACAGCATCTTTCTCAGGAATGCGGCTGAATAGGCGCTCTACAGCAATTACAGGATTCAGATGTTCCAGGAATGCTGCCAGTCTTTTTAGATATTCCTCTTTTGAGCATAACGTTATTGTACCATTTTCAAAGTCATCGCACAACTGTGTGTTTTTCGCAATATAAAGAGAATGTGCTTTGACAATCTGAACCCTTAGTGCAGATAGAATCTTCGCTGTCTCAATAGCATCTGTCAGATCATCTCCCGGAAGATTCAGTATTACGTGTGCACATAGGTCGAATCCATAAGGCTGTATCATGAGAACTGCGTCTATGAACTCTGCCAGTGTATGCCCCCGTCGTATATTCATTAAAGTATGACAATTACTGGTCTGAAGGCCAAGTTCAATGGTAATTGCAATTCCGTACCGGTTGGAGATTCGCTTAAGGATTTCCAGATATTCAAAGGTGATACAATCTGGCCGTGTAGATACTGCAATCTCTACAATATCAGAAACTTGCGCGGCTTCTTCCATATAAACGGCGAATCGATCAGGCGCAAGATATGTATTGGTATAATTTTGAAAATATGCAATAAACTTATGCGCATGATAGCGGCGTTCAATATGCTCTTTTGTCTTTTCTAACTGTTCATGGACGGAAGTCTGGCAGTCCATGGCTTCAAAACCGGTGCCGCTTGGGGAACAAAAAGTGCAGCCAGTTCCTGATTTACGATTCGGACAGCTTACCGGAAGATTGACCGGCAGTTTGTATACTTTCTCGCCATACTTATTTTTCAAATATTCAGAATACGGATAATATGGCATTTTTTCTTTCATCTGATAAAATCTTCCTTTCAGAATGTATAATTATATGTGTATCTGCCATACTAAGGGTAGCATGACAAAAGGAGGACATTAATATGAAATGGTTTGATAATACCGCTTTGACAATCGTAATTATAGGAGCAATCAACTGGCTCTTAGTCGGAATATTCCGTTTCGATCTTGTTGCGTTTCTATTCGGTAATCTCTCCTGGCTTTCCCGCATTATATATACCCTTGTTGGCTTATGCGGTCTGTATCTTATTAGTCTGTATGGAAGAATTGCCAGCAATTCATAATCTGTAACAAAAGGAACCGAATGTTCCAGGTTACAAGCAAGAGGGGTATCCCATGTGAGATGCCCCTCTAACTATATTATTCATTTGTTGGTATTCCATTAATCAGTGCGGTCATATCCTGATATAATAAGGCTTTGGTGTCTGCACCCATTACAATCGAAATATAGGGATTATCATTAGCATCCTTTTCAAGAAGAATCAGACAATTTCCCGCAAGGCTGGTAGTACCTGTCTTACCTCCAATAATGGTTGCATTCTCAGGAAGCGCAGCCTCCCCTGTAGCATAGAAATTCGTCGGCTCCCAAGTATCCTGGCGAACGGTGCCGTCTGCCGCAGTAATGTCTGCAGTATAAGAATCAGCCTGAATCATTTGTATAAACTCGTCATATTTGATGCATTCATTAAAGATAAGATAAAGATCATATGCTGTTGTATAATGATTATTGTTATGAAGCCCATTGGAATTCACAAAATGTGTATTCGTAGCCATCAGATTCTGAGCCTCATCATTCATCATCTGTACAAAATTCTCTACGCTCCCGCCGACGTGCTCTGCAATTGCAACCGCATTATCATTCCCGGATTGCAGAAGCAGCCCATATAGCAGATCCAAAAGCGTCATCTGATCTCCGACATGAATCCCGCAAGTCGATTCATCCGCTGCAAAAGTATTAACATCTGCTGCTGAAGATACAGTGACAATATCAGACAGATCAGCATTCTTGATAGCAACCAATGCTGTCATGATCTTCGTGGTGCTTGCCGGATACAGACGTTCATGGACACGATATGCAAAATCCGTCTTTTTATTATTTACATCGAATAAGGCTGCTGCATGAAGCCCTGTTGTCTCAGGAGCACCTTCAAGTGCAATATCTGCAGAGGCCACACAAAGATCGCTGGCAAATAATTCTGCTTCATATAAACTTGTATTATAATTCTTTGTCTCGTAAGTCACAGCAACTTCTTCTTGTTTTTTCCCACATCCTGAGGTCAGAATGGTGATCGCAAACAATAGAATTGCCAGTTTGCTTAATCTACCGATACATTTCACGCCAATCAAGATCCCCTCTGTCAATTGCTAATATAATCAATTCCGCTGTTGCAAGGTTCGATGCCATTGGAATATTGTACATATCACAAAGGCGGATAACATCGTTGACATCTGGTTCGTGCGGTTTCGGATTATTCGGCTCTCTTAAAAAGATGAGGGCATCAATATCATTCTGTGCAATCTGTGCGCCCAACTGCTGCTTGCCGCCTAATGGTCCTGCAAGATATTTGTGGACATTCAGATTCGTAACCTCCTCAATCAGTCGGCCGGTCGTACCAGTCGCATATAGATTATGCTTGCTTAAGATTCCTCTATATGCAATACAGAAATTCTGCATCAAAGTCTTTTTTGAATCATGTGCTATCAGTCCTATGTTCATCGTCTTCACTCCTTACTGATATTTTTTCGGCTGTAGCCCGACATTTAATACAAGACCAATTCCTATATACAGACTCACTAATGAAGTCAGTCCATAACTTACAAACGGGAGGGGCACTCCGGTATTCGGAAGTATCTGCGTGGCAACCCCGATATTAATGAAACTCTGGACCCCAATCAGTCCGCCTACCCCGCAGCAAATAATCCTCCCAGCCATGTCTTGCGATCGTATTCCTATCAAAATACATTGTATCACAATTAATAATAATAAAGCAATAACTATACAACTTCCTACAAAACCAAGTTCTTCACCAACAATTGCAAAGATAAAGTCCGTCTGAGGCTCTAAGATAAAATTACCATTCTTTACGGAGGTCGTTGTATTATTATTAAGTCCTTTTCCAGTCAGCTGACCGGAGCCAATTGCCATAACCGAGTTCTTCTGTTGATAAGCCTCATCACTGGCATATTTCTCTGGCTCTAAGAATGCCAGAATACGCTTCTGCTGATAATCTTTGAGAATTACCTGGTTTGGCTGCACAACAATACTTAAGAAGATAATTGCTACCGGAACCAGGATGATCAATACTGTTCCGATAAATTTATAACTTAATCCGCCTACGTAGATCATAAGACAGATAACGAGCGTTGTACATATGGTCGTTGACAGATTAGGTTCTATTACAATCAATACCAGCGGAATACCTGATAAAATAGCATACTTGAGCAGAGTCACTTTATCGTTAAGATCTTCTTCATGCTCCATGATGAATTTGGCAAAAAATATAATTAATAGGATCTTGGCAAGTTCTGAAGGCTGAAAAGTCGTAAATCCCAGATTGATCCATCTCTTCGCACCATTAACAGACTCGCCGAATGGGATAACAGCTCCCAGAATCGCGATTGCAAAGACATAGATCAGCCAGTAAAAGTTCGTGATCCAGATATAATCAATCAAAGATACAATCACCATTACAATGAATCCGATGACTACGCCCAATATCTGTTTTGGCTGATAGATTGCTTTGGCACTGCCGACAACAAATACCCCCAGTATAGAGATTGCCAAAACGGCAATTACCAGGCTGAATTTATAATCTTTTAAATGGTACAATTTTGTAAATCTAGGTAATCTCACGTTTCTTCTCCTGCAAATGTAATTACTACTTGTGTCCGGTTAATATCCACCTGAAAATCTTCTTCTGTAAGTTCCATATATTTGGAAAGTGCTTCATATAGTTCCCTGCATATGTTATCATAAGCATCCGGCGTACAACTGACACGGTCTGAGATGACCAGTGCCCGAAGCCGGTTCTTGGCAATTGAGACTGAAGATTTTCTTAGCATTACACATCCTCCTAATCTTTTTTGAAGAGATGTGTCAACTTAGAAAGAAGCCCGGTACTGCTGTCAAGTTCCATGAATGGGACATCTATGCCCATAATACGCTTACAGATATTCATATATGCCGTACCTGCCTTAGAATCGAGTCCTACTACAGGTTCACCCTGGTTGGTACCGATGACTACCTGCTCATCATCCGGCAGTGCTCCGATCAAAGGCACAGCAAGTATCTCGGTTACATCGTCCACGGACATCATATCGCCACGTTTCACCATATCCATGCGGATACGGTTGATGATCAAGTCGATTTTTCTTAACTGGTTGCTTTCAAGAAGACCAATGATCCTGTCAGCATCTCGGATTGCCGATACTTCTGGAGTAGTGACAATAATTGCACGGTCAGCACCCGCAATTGCGTTCTGGAATCCCTGTTCGATTCCCGCCGGACAATCCAGAAGTATGTAATCGAATTCTTCTTTTAATTCGGATGTGAGTTTCTTCATCTGTCCGGGAGAGATTGCCGTCTTATCCTTCGTCTGTGCAGACGGAAGCAGGTAGAGATTCTCATAACGCTTATCCCGGATCAGCGCCTGTTTCAAACGGCAGGTACCTTCTATCACATCTACCAGGTTATAGACGATCAAATTCTCAAGACCCATAACCACATCAAGATTACGAAGACCGAGATCTGTATCAATCACAACTACTTTTTTGTCGAATTTGGATAATCCTGCTCCTATATTTGCCGTTGTCGTTGTCTTGCCGACACCGCCTTTTCCTGATGTAATTACAATAACTTCGCCCATGAATAACTTCCTCCTATAACTGGTTTGACTTCAATATCTCCGATACGAAGCCTCTTAGGCTCCATATGGTTTGCTGCTATGACGGCATCATAATTGCCGGATACTCCTGCAATGGCAGTTCCGTAGATGGTGCCGGTCACTACGATATTGCCCTTCGATACGATGGTGGCACCCTCTTCGATATCTCCAACAACTACAATGCTTGTCTCAGATTCCAGAATCTGTCTTCCTCTTAGCGTACCTTTATAGAACTGGCCGTCTCTTTCATGAATGGCTTCCAGGCTTTCGTCCAGCATTCGTTTGTGGATCTGTTCTGTATAAGTATTCTTCTCAATGATGCATAAGATCTGTATCTTGGCTGCATCCTGAATGACTTCTGTCATCAGCTGCTCTTCTTCTTTTGTGAAAGCACGGCCTTCGAATTCCACTGCCATCTCAGCATGATTGAAAAAATGTGCCGAAGACTGAAACTTCTTTTTTACTTCCATCACCAGTTCCTCATAGGGCATGTCCGGATCAAAGTAAATAGTAATGCCGTATCTGTTACTCTTAATGAGTACCGCATCTTTCACACATGCTCATCCCTTCCTTAATCTCCTCCTGTCGCTCCTACACTTATCTTGGCTGCTGTTCCGGTGAGAATCTCCTCTGCCGGGGTTATCTGATAATAGTACTCCATGACATCATTCCCTATCTCAGCGGCATAGGTAGAACTGTATCCGTTAGCAATACGGATCGCAAATGCCACCTCGGGACTATCACTTGGCGCGAAGCCAACAAAGAGTCCGTGGTCCGGATGAGTTTCGCTCTGTTGTGCTGTACCTGTCTTTCCAGACAGTTTTACATCGCTTGCAATTAGTTTTGCAAATATATCACTATGGGCAACGGTTACTACATTTCTCATACCAGTATGAACTGCTGTCCAGGAAGAATCTGCAACATCCGTGATGGTGTTGATAACTTCCGGTTCATATTTTTTGATTGTTTCACCGTCCACAGAAGTGACTTTGTCAAGCAAGGTCAGACTATAGACAGTTCCCTTGTTGGCAACTGCCGTAATATATCTTGCCAGCTGGCTGGTGGTATAGTTGTTATTACCCTGTCCAATTGCAGACGTTACGGAGGTCTCATTGGAGATCTGAGGCTCAGATTCAGAGATCTCTAATCCCGAAGTCTGCCCAAGTCCGAATGCTTCCGCATATTTCTTCAGGGTATCCGTTCCCAGTTCACTGGAGAAATTAACACTCGTCTCAGTTTCATTCGTGCCGTCTTCCGTATCCTGTATCGTCTCAGTATTCTCAAGACTCAGACGATATCCCACTTCATAGAAGAAACTGTTACAGGAATTCTGAATTGCACCAGATACATCCAGACTCCCATGTGCATTCGGATAGATCCAGCATCTTGGATTCGGTGTTACCTTCTTATAGACACCGTGACACGGAAGATAAGTTCCCGTATCAATCACACCTTCCGTCAGACCGGCGATAGCCACCAGTGGCTTATATGTGGAACCTGGGGCTGTCTTCTCCTGCGTAGCATTATTATAGAACGGTCTTGCCTGATCGGTTACCAGTTTATTATAGTAATTAGAGTCCATCGCATTGGCAAGCCGGTTATTATCAAAGCCAGGGTAAGATACACAGGCAAGAACTTCACCTGTATTCGTATCTGTCATGACCAGAGAACCTGTACAAGGCTCAAGGGCAAGCTGTCCCGGTGTTAACTCCAGGGTTTCAATCTTGCCGCGAACGAAATCATAAGCATTCACACTTCCGGAATTCAATCCGTTATACTGACCTTCATCATAGTCCAGAATCTCCTGTTCATACAGGATCATGCATACCTGGCGTCCGGTAACCGCGCCTGATCGGATCAGGTACCGATAGATCAGTTTGTCAAAACTATTATCAGAACTGATATAGTCAAGAATATAGGCAGTCAATCCCTGATAAAGTTCGCTGGAATCGGAATATTCTCCGCCGGATGACATATATTCTTTTAAAAGAGAAGTATTGATCCAGTTCTTAGAGATTGCATAGTTCAGATAAGTGTTGACATTAATCGTCTCATCATCTTTCCATGCCTTGTAGGTCTCATCACTGGTATCAATGGCATCCGACATAAGGATTCCGGTTTTGCTGGTCAGAAGTTCGGTAACAATATATGTCAGATATGCCTGGAATTCTTTTGGCTGATCCTTATAAGCAGCTGCACCTGAATCCTGAAGAATATCCGAGATCTGCTGCAATACCTCTTCTTTTCGGGAAGTAAATATTGCATTCACTTCCTTTTCTGCAATACCGGCATCTTCCTCGCCAAAATGATTCATGTCCAGAATATCATTATTAATAAATGTATTATAAACATCTCCAATTGGAATAATAACGTCGCTTCCGTCTTCTACTTGCGTACGATCATAGTCCAGTGCATTTTGAATCTTCGCCAGCAGAATACCTGCCAGTTCTTGCTCAATAATGTGATAAGCCGCAACCTGAAGATCATAGTCCAGAGAAAGATATACATCATTACCTGCTTGTGGATCTTTCCCTTTGACTGTTTCAATTACTTTTCCGACACTATTCACGTATAGCTTAACTTCGCCTTTTTCACCTTGAAGTTGGGAATCCAGAGTCTGTTCAAGACCGGATTTGCCCACAGTATCTGTCTTAGAATAAGTCTTCTGCTCTTCTTTGCTCAGTTTATCATACTCATCCTGAGAGATCTGTCCGGTATAGCCGATCAGATTCGCGAAACAATAACTGTCTGCATAGCGCCTTAAGGATTCTTCTTCAACATTCACTCCCGGAAGGCTGTCCAGATTCTCCATAACATCCGCAACCGTCTCATCGCTGACATCCTCTGCAATCGTAGTTGCGATGTATTTCTGGAAGTTATTTAATGAAAGAGCATAGCGGATGTTCACCAGTTTCAGGACTTCTTCTTTTTCCAGCTTCTTCTGGTCAATGCCATAACCATTCAATTTATCGGTACACAGATAGTCAATGATATCTGCAGCCGTCGCGCTTTGCTGTTTTTTGCTCAGTTGGTCGATCGTCTTCTTGCCATACACATCAGCAATAAATCTTAACTTCTGTGTATCATTCTCTGCAATAAACACATAATTATTGTTATTATCCAGAATAATTCCGAAATTATTGATTACTGTATCACCGTTGGATTCTACCATATCAATCACTGTTGAGATTACTTTGTTCATCTCTTTGTTCTTTTCGCTGACAGAATCGTAATCACTGTTATCTTCTATAGTGACAGAATAAGCCAGTTCATTATATGCGATCAGTTTCCCGTTACGGTCATAGATATTCCCACGGGTACCTTCGACCTCTTTGGTCTTCTGAATCTGTAACTTATAGTCATCAAAATACTCCTGCCCTTTTACGATCTGCAAGTAGAATACCCGCTGGACTAAAATGGCAGACATAACGCAAAATACGATGATTACAACAAATATTCGGGATTGTACGATTTCTAATATGCCGGATTTGATCCGTTCCCATAAACTATACAAATTTGCTTGCACTCCTTTGTTCTTCTGCTTCGAGTCTCTTATTAATGTATAATATCATCTGATATAGTGCCAGTGTAACCAGAATGGTGTAAACCAGTTCCGGCATAATAATGTGTATCAAATAATCTATAAAAGCAAAGTCCCCTTGCAGCATATACATACATGCGTATGTAACCAGCCCATACAGGAACTCGCTTGCTCCAATCAGTGCAATCGGAAGTTTAATATCATCATCATAGAACAAACGTCTGAAAAAGCCATTCACATATCCGATCACTGCATATAAAAGCATATTAAAACCCAAAGCACTGCCCCAGAAAAGATCTGCAAACAGACCAGAAACAAAGCCTACGAATAAGCCTTCTTTCTTGCCTCTCATAAAGCCGAATGAAGAAGTTACAATAATCAGCAGATTCGGCTTGATTGCAGCAAATGACAGATAGTGGAATATGGAACTTTGCAGCAGAAAACAGACAATAATAATCAAAAAGGTTATCAGTTTTCTCTTCATATTCTATTCGCCTCCGTTATCGTCCTGGCTCTTATCATCCTTTGCATCCAACATCTCCTGCTTGGTTGTAGTAATCACCAGTACTTCCTGTAACTTACTGAAGTCAACCGCAGGGGTAATATAGCCGGAGCGGGTAAGATTATTCGAATCAACCTCTACATCACTTACATACCCGATAAATAATCCCTGAAGGAACCGGCTGCTGACATGAGAAGTTACCACCTGCTCTCCCACCTCAATCTCATTATCATTGTTGGCGAGTTTTTCAAAACGGATCCTTCCATCAGCCATTAATTCCAGATCTCCTCTGACCACACAGGTGTCAGAAGTGGATAACATCATAGCACTGATATTGCTGGCATCATCTATGATAGAACGAACTCGGGCATAATTGGGTCCAACTTCGGTTACGATCCCAGCCAAACCGCTTCCGGCAAGTACATTGGAATCCACCTTGACTCCATCTTCGCTGCCCTTGTCAATGGTAAAGTCATTAAACCAGTTGCTGCCATTGTTGGCAATAACATGGGCGCCAATCTTCTCATAATCCGAATAATTCTCGTCTAATTTTAATACCTCACGCAGACGTTCCAATTCATATTGTTCCTGACGCAGGCGGGTATTATCGATTGTAAGTTCATCTACTCTGGACTGTAGTTTTTCATTTTCCTTCTTCATCTCTTCCAGAGTATCAAAATTGTCAGATATATCACTCATGAAGCGTCCTACATAACTGATTCCCTTCTGCATTGGTATCACTGTATAATTGGCAATGAACCGCAATGGACCACCGCCATCTGTGAAACGCTCAATGCCCAGCAGTATCACACAAATCACTGCCAGAATGATCAACCAGTATTTACTTGAAAGAGAAGATTGATTCTTAGTCTTCATATTATCTCATCCACCTATAATTTTCATCTAACATTGAATAAGCAAGTTTTCTCAGATCTTTTGACTGAATGATTTTTTTCAATCCTGATACGGCGCAGATATCAGGTTCTAAAGCGGTTCTGGTCGTAATTCCAACCATCTCCTCAACATAAGTCTCCAATCCTGCAGTATTTGCAACGCCTCCTGTCAGGAAGATACCATTCTCATGAATGGCTTTGCGTACCTCAGGCGGTGTGCGGTCAAGCAAAGAATTGATGGCGCGGACACATTCCAGAAGCGGGTCCTTCATAGCTGCTCTTACAAGGCTGATGGAGATTGCCTTGCGCATCGGAACACCTGTGATAAGGTCTCGTCCTGCAACCGTAAGCATGGATTCCGCATCACTGGTAAAGATTCCAAAACTTTTACGCAGGACTTCTGCCGTATGGATGCCAATCAGGAAGTCGTGACTATGACGAACCAGATTGACTACGGACTGATCGAAAGTAGAACCACCAATCTTCAGGAGCCGGTTCATGACCATACCGCCTCCGGCGATCACGGATAACTCAGTTGTATCACCGCCGAAATTGACGATGAACACGCCCTTGGTGTTCTTTACATCCAGATTCAGTCCTACAGCATCTGCAATGGAGCGTTCTACGATATTAACCTCTTTTGCCTTCGCCGTAGAATGGATCACCAGGTCAAAGAATGCTTTCTTTTGAACCTCGGTAACATCTGTCGGTACGGCAATCACGTATTCAGAGCCTCTGGCAAACTGCCGTCCTTTTTTCAGCAGATTCTGTAATAAGAACTGCATATTGTTAAAATGTGCGATTACTCCCTCTTTCATAGGGAATACGACTTCTATATTGGAAGGTGCCTTTTCATACATCTCATAGGCATCGTCTCCCACTGCAAAGATCTCTCTTACGTCCTTTAACGCAATGACATCTTTTTCTTTCCAAATTGTATCTTTCTTCTTGTCATAGACCTTGATCTCATAAGATCCAAGATCCAGTCCGTATACATTCCTTGCCATCTGATATGATCCTTTCTAAAGCATACCCTCCTCCCGGAAACTTATATAACAATTATTGCCAATGATGATATGATCTAACAGTTCGATTCCAATTAATGCGCCTGCATCAAGGATTCTCTTGGTTATCAGCATATCTTCACGGCTGGGAGTCGGATCTCCGCTTGGGTGGTTATGCATAATTACAATGGACACAGCATTCTTTTGTAATGCTTCTATAAAAAGTTCTCTTGGCGTAATGATGGAAGCGTTGACCGTCCCTTTCGAGATATTGGTCTCGCCAATCAGTCTCGCTCTTGTATTCAACATTAAGAGTTTCATCATCTCCTGCTTCTCATGCCGCAGGTCTTCCATATAATATCTGGCAACCGTTTCCGGATTCTCAAAGCATAATGTATCCTGATAGGAGGCTTTGGCAAGTCTCTTGGCAAGTTCTGATATACAGGATAACTGAATTGCTTTGACTTTCCCAATGCCTTTGATACTCTTAAGCCTCTCGATACTGAATTGGTGTATCCCCAGTATTCCGGTCTCTCCTGCATAATACAGGATTTTTCTTGCCAGCGAGAGCGCATTCTCTCCATGAGTGCCAGTACGTAATAACACCGCCAGCAGTTCCTCATCACTTAGGCTGCCGGCACCTTTTTGCTCACATTTCTCATATGGGCGTTCCATCTCAGGTATTTCTTTCATGGTATTTGACTGATTCATTTTATCTTTGGATTCGTACGACACCTACAGGAGTTGCCGATGGCAGTTCCCTTCGGATGCATGGCAACTCATATCAGAACTTATAAGAAGCGATAAATAATAATAGCAAGAATCACGCCAATAATACTTGCGATGGTTATCTTAATCGAAAGACCAAATGTGATCACCAGAATTCCAAAATTCAGGACCACTGGTTCCTCCAGCCCAAAAGCCTGTCCATAAGACAGCCAGTTAAGGGCGGGAACACCTTCTGCCAGCATTCCGATAAACCCACCAAGTACAATGCCTGTTAAGACAAACAGAAATAAAGCCCAGGCGTTTTTGCTTCCTGTTCCCTTCATATGTACTCCTCCTCGTTTTTTCTCTATCTGAAAAACTCAATACATTTTATCATATTTTGAAATCAGTGTATAGACTTATCCCATTAAAAATTTCTTAAGCCTTTGTGCCTTTGTCGAAAATGCGGTATTTTTTGGCGATTGATTCCGCCACTTTCAGACCGTCAATTGCGGCTGAAGTAATACCTCCTGCATACCCTGCCCCCTCCCCGCAAGGGTAAAGTCCACGAAGACTGCTCTGCATCGTCTCATCTCGTGGTATCCGGACCGGGGATGACGTCCTGCTTTCTACTCCTGATACGATTGCATCCGGACGGGAATATCCAGGCAATTTATAATCAAAGGCTTTGATTCCCTCTTCTAAGGATGCTGCCAGTTCTTCCGGGAAAATCTGACGTACATTGCCGAAGCAATAGGCGCCTTTCATCTGTGGCTCTACACCCTTTGCCCCTATAGATGGACGATTCTTGCAAAAGTCTTCGAATAACTGTGCAGGTATGCGTCCGCCGCCTGCCTGGTAAGCCGCTTCTTCTAATCTTCTCTGGAACTCCATGCCGGCAAGCGCTCCTGTGCTGCCATAGTCATCCGGTGTTACGGTTACGATAACAGCGCTGTTCGCATTTGCTCCGCCCCGGTCATGATAACTCATGCCGTTGACTGCCAGTCTTCCGGATTCTGAGGAAGCATTCACCACGTAGCCGCCCGGACACATGCAGAAGGTATATACGCCTCTTCCATTCGAAAGATTCGTTGTCAGTTTATAGGCAGCCGGAGGCAGACCTTTAGAATTATCGGTTCCATATTGATTATCATTGATCATGTGCTGCGGATGTTCCATACGAACGCCTACGGCAAATGATTTGGCTTCCATAGGAATCCCTTTGTCTAAGAGCATGGAAAAGGTATCTCTGGCACTGTGGCCGATAGCGAGAACCGCAAGGTCGGTCTCAAGAATTTCTTCCATCTTCGTGACCGAATCGCAGATTCTTAATCCCACAAGGCTTGGCTCTTCTTGGTCATGATCCATAAGAACTTCAGTTACCTGTGAATGGAATCTTACTTCTCCGCCATTGGCAATGATGCATTCCCGCATATGTTTTACAACTTTGGCAAGAATATCCGTTCCAATGTGCGGCTTATTCTGATAGAGAATCTCCTTTGGCGCGCCGTGTTCTACGAAGATTTCCAAGACTCTGGTGTTACGCCCATAAGTATCATGTACTAAAGTGTTCAGTTTCCCATCAGAAAAAGTACCGGCACCGCCCTCGCCGAATTGTACATTGGAATTCGGATTCAGAATGCCGTCAGTCCAGAACTTTTCTACATCCTGCATTCGCTCTTCCACAGAGGCACCGCGTTCTAGGAGAATTGGACGGTATCCCAGAAGTGCCAGCTGATAACCACAGAAAAGCCCTGCAGGTCCTGTTCCTATGACAACCGGGCGATACTTAAGCGGCTGTGTGCCACTTACCTGTATCTTATAAGGGACAGGCTCTTTCTGAATCTGAATATTGCTGTTCTTTAACGACCTCAGGCGCTTTTGAAAGGCGGGTTCATTCTTCAATATGACATCTACTGCATAGACATAGAACAGTGTTGGCTTTTTCCGTGCGTCTATGGATTGTTTTTTAATAATATAAGAAAGGAGCGCATCCTCTTTGATGCGAAGAGTCTTCAAAATCTTCGCTTTCAGATCCGCTTCGGTATGATGAATGTCCAGTTTGAGTTGATTGATTCTTATCATATCATTCTCCTTTGATGCATATAGTCAGGATGTCCGTACTATCTTCCGGAAGGCTTTCCTGCAGCGTCTCGTCCGGCAAGATATCCGGTTGCCCATGCCCATTGCAAATTGTAGCCGCCACAGATTCCATCCACATCTAAGAGTTCCCCTACAATATATAAGCCATTCACATATCGTGACTCTAATGTAAGAGGGTTCACTTCTTCCGTACGGATGCCTCCTGCGCAGACTTGCGCATTCTCGAATCCATTCGTATCCTCAATAGGCAGGATCATTCTCTTACATAGATAGGAAAAATGCTGCCATTTTCTGCGCGTTACTTCTCCCACCCTCGTATTCATACGAATCTGCGCCTGCTCCAATAGCCGCGGAATTAATTTCTGATGAAAGACACCGGTAAGAAAGTCACCGGTCGTCATATCTTCTCTTCCGCTGATGCGTTCTATAAGCAGTGAGAGCAACTCTTCTTCGGTGCGTTCGGGAACGAAGTCTATCATTACAGACATCTTTTGTTTCTTATATAATCCCATTGCAATATATCTGCTAATCTGAAATACAGGTATCCCTGAGATTCCATAGGCAGTAATCTGCACTTCCCCGAGATCTTCCGCAAGCGGTGTATCGCCCTGTAACGCAACGACTCTGGCATCCACACGGACTCCGGCTGCTTTGGCGAAAGGAGACTTGTGCACCTTCAACTGTACCAGGGCAGGAACGACCGGAAGCATCGTATGCCCCATGGATTTGGCAAGCCCGTAACCGCTTCCGTCAGATCCCAAATTATGGGAGGCTTTGCCGCCACATGCCAGGATCACTTTATCGGCACGGAAAGTCTGTTCCTGTGTTCGGATACGGAACCCTTTTGCGGTCTGTGACAATTCTAAAGTCTGATTCCCGGTGTATATCTGAATTCCAAGCCGGAGGAGCTCCAATCGAAGGAGTTCCAGCACTGTAGATGCCTGGTCAGAACGTGGATAGACATAATCCCCGCGAAATTTTACCAGAAGTCCCAGCGATTCGAAGAACTTCAAAGTATCTTCATACCCGAATTCTTCAAGGATCCCAGCAACAAAATCCATATTCTCACTGCGGTAGCAGGCTGCTTCCATCTTTCTATTTGTCAGGTTGCACCGTCCATTTCCTGTTGCAAGAATCTTTTTGCCAATATTCTCTTTCTGTTCCAGAATAAATACCTGAGCATTGCAATCCGTTCTTGCCGCTTCGATTGCAGCCACAAGACCAGATGCTCCTCCGCCGATAATTCCGATTCTTTTCATAGTGACTCCTTCTGATATTCTTGCTGTTTGATGGTTACTACAAGTTCACGATGCCATCACGTACAAGATATTCCAAAGACATCAGGATTCCCAATTTTGCATGAGGCCATGTGAGTCCTCCCTGGAAATAGACTGCATATGGTGGCTTGATCGGTCCGTCTGCACTCAGTTCAATCGAAGATCCTTGAACGAAAGCCCCTGCAGCCATGATGACATCGCTATCATATCCCGGCATCGGCCATGGTTCCGGCGTTACGTAGGAATCTACTGGGGCAGCCGCCTGAATTCCTTTACAGAATGCAATCACCCCTTCTGGGATTCCGAATTCCACGGCTTGAATGATATCATGACGGCTTTCGGTACTGTTCGGGATTACGAAATAGCCTAGTTTCTCATAGATATTGGCAGCGAAGATCGCGCCTTTTAGTGCTCCTGCGACAACGGTTGGCGCAAGGAACAAGCCTTGATAGAAAGACCGCATTACTCCAAGGGATGCGCCTACTTCTTTTCCAAGTCCTGGAGAAGTCAGTCGGTAACCGCAATTATCGATCAGATCCTGGCGTCCAGCGATATAGCCTCCAATTGGAGCAAGTCCGCCGCCCGGATTCTTGATCAGGGAACCAACAACCATATCAGCGCCTACATCGCTTGGTTCGATGGTTTCAACGAATTCTCCATAACAGTTGTCCACCATGCAGATAATATTCGGGTTCATCTCTTTTACAAAGGCAATTAACTCCCCGATCTGCTGTACGGAAAAACTCGGACGCGTCTGATAGCCTTTGGAACGTTGGATGGTTACCAATTTGGTCTTCTTATTAATCGCCTTTTTAATATTCTCATAATCGAAAGTCCCATCTTCCAGCAGATCTACCTGAGAGTAGGTTACTCCGTACTCTGCAAGCGATCCGTTAGACGGTCGGATTCCAATGACTTCCTCTAAAGTGTCGTACGGCTTGCCCGCAGGAGATAGTAATTCATCTCCAGGTCTTAAGTTCGCACTCAAGGCAATGGCAAGTGCATGGGTTCCGCAGGCAATCTGTGGACGTACAAGGGCGCTCTCTGTATGGAAGATGTCTGCATAGACTTGTTCCAGTTTATCGCGCCCCAGATCATCATAGCCATAACCGCTGGCATAGTTAAAACACGCTTCACTGACCCGGTTCTTCTGCATGGCATGTATGACTTTCAACTGATTATATTCTGCGATCTGATCAATGTAATCAAAACACTCTTTCAGATTGTGCTCAATGGTATGACCGAATTCCAGAACTTCTCTTCGGATTCCGATTTCTTTATATAATGTTTCTTTTGCTTCTAACATATCTTTATCTGGTTCCTTTCTATAATGCTTCTAAAATCTTCGTTCTGACTTCAGCGCATCTGGCATCGAATTCCGGGTTCAGTGAACGTATCTCTAATATCACTTCTGATGCTTCCCGGTACCTCTGCATATCATAAAGGAGAGAGGCACGGTTCAGTTCGAAAAGCGCTTCCTCTCCTGTAGTCTTGATTAATGGCTTTAATTCTACAAGTTCTTTGTAAGTCGCTGGTGCATTATGTGAACAAGAATATATTTCCATTAATGTATTCATTTTCTTTAAAAATTTAGACCCACCTAATAATCTTCTTAACATAGTACTCCCTTCGTACGTCTTATCATCTCGTACAGTATCTTCTCTTCATCATAATTGTAATCATTTTTCTGAATCCAGGTTACCTGTCTCTCCCTCTTAAACCAGGTAATCTGTCGTTTGGCGAAATGTCTGGTATCACGCTTCAACGTGTAGATAGCCTCTTCAAGACTGCATGCGCCATCTAAGTAGGATAGAATCTCCTTATATCCCAATCCCTGCATGGACACCATCTCTTTGGTGCAGCCCATCTCCCTAAGTGCTTTCACCTCTTCGATCAATCCCTCTTGCATCATCAGATCCACTCTGTGATCAATGCGTTCATACAAGTTCTTGCGCTCATCATTCAGCACAAAGTATACGAAATTATATGGCGATTCTTTCTGCCGTTCTCTTTCGTTGTGCTCAGAGATTCTCTGTCCGGTCTGATGATAGAATTCAAGCGCCCGGATTACTCGCTTGATATTGTTGGCATGGATATCTTCTGCCGCTTTTGGATCTACTGTTTTCAGCCGCTCATGTAGTTCGCTGCCGCCATGTATTCTGGCATATTCCTCCAGTTCTTCCCGATAGGCAGTATCACCGTCATTTTCTGAGAAGTCGATATCATACAATAACGCCTGGATATAGAATCCCGTACCGCCTACGATAATAGGAATGCTGCCACGAGAATAGATCTCCTCCAGGGCTTTTTTCGCCATCTGCTGAAAACGTACTACATGGAATTCTTCCCATGGCTCCAACTCATCCACCAGGTAATGAGGCACCCCTTCCATCTCCTGTGGGCGGATCTTAGCAGAGCCGATATCCATATGTTTATAGACTTGCATGGAATCGGCTGATATAATCTCCCCGCCGATTGCTTTGGCAAGTCCTATGGAGGCCTTGGTCTTTCCTACAGCAGTAGGTCCTGTAAGCACTACTAATGGTTTCTTCATCTCTATACAATCCTCTTGAATTTCTTTTCCAGTTCCCGCTTGCTCATGGCAATGATGGTTGGTCTGCCATGGGGACAATGATATGGATTCTCCAGCGTCAGAAGTTCTCCGATCAGAGTATCCACTTCTGCAACGGACAATTTCATATTTCCTTTCACAGCGGCTTTACAAGACATAGAAGCCACCTTTTCATCTATCAGGTCCGGCGACAGATTCCGGTTAATCTCATCAGACAGACTGTCCAGCATCTGCAACAGCAAGTCTTTCTTGGCAATGCTGAAGAGATTATCAGGCACCGCTCTCACGGCATAAGATTCCTGCCCGAATTCTTCGAATTCAAACCCGATCCGGGTGAACTGATCTATGTACTGATTCAGCAATTCCGCCTCCTGCATACTTAAATCAAGGATAATCGGTGGACTGATCATCTGGGATGTGAATTCCCTGGTCTTCATGCTCTTTAAGGTTCTCTCATACAGTACGCGTTCATGTGCAGCATGCTGGTCAATGATATACAGATTGTCGTGATATTCTACCAGCCAGTAAGTATCGAAGACCTGACCGATTAACTTGTATTCGCTTCTGGCTTCTTTGGTCAGAAGTTTCTCTTCAAAGAAATCCAACTGTTTAGGGGCCTTTTCTGTGGCTGCCGGAATATCTTCCACGTCTCTTTGGATGTATTTTGGCGTCATAGGGGCATCATCTTGCTTACGGATATTCTTGGCATACTGTACACTTTCACGGATTCTGTCTGCCTGAATCTCTGGTTTGAATATCTTTGTCTGATCGACTACTTCCGCAGATGAACTTCTATCGTGATACGCCTGAACACGTTCTTTCATCTTCGCCATAAAGTAATCGAGATTTCTTACCTGTGACGAATCTGAAGGCTTGCTGTTTTCCAAGGGTGGAACTGTTTTTGCAGCCGGGATGCCCGATGCAGTTGATGGGTTTTCTCTGACAATATCTCCCCTGGAGAGTGTTTTCTTTGGAACGTCAACTTCCACATGGGGAATCAGTTCTTCTGCATGCAGTCCCCGATCGACTGCTGCATATATAGTATTATAGACTTCCTGCTGATTATTAAACCGCAGTTCCATCTTCGTCGGATGAACATTTACGTCAACGTGTTCTCCGTCAATCTGGATATGCAGTACCACAAAAGGATATTTATGCTGCATACTAAAGTCCTTATAACCATCTTCAATCGCTTTCGAGATGATATTACTCTTCACATATCTGCCATTGATAAAATAATTCTCAAAATTTCGGTTTCCTCTTGATATGACCGGTTTTCCTAAGAATCCTGTAATCTTTATCCCTGGCACTTCATAGTCTGCCGCAAGAAGATTCGAAGCAATCTCACGTCCATAGACGTGGTAGATGACATCCTTAAGATTCCCGTTGCCAGAACTGTGCAGTTTTGACTGTCCATTGTTAATGAACTGGAAAGAAATCTCCGGATGGGATAACGCCATTCTCGTCATCAGATCACCTACATGACTCGCTTCTGTCATAGGAGTTTTCAAAAACTTCCGCCTGGCAGGAACATTGTAGAAAAGCTGGCGAATCATGAAGGTTGTGCCGTCACGGGCTCCCGTATCATCCATGTCTTCTTCTTTGCCCCCAGCAATCCGATATCTGGTACCGAAGGTCTGATCCGCCGTCTTGGTAATCACTTCCACCTGCGAAACTGCCGCGATGCTGGATAATGCCTCCCCACGAAATCCAAGCGAACCGATATGTACCAGATCATCCACGGAACGAATCTTGCTGGTAGAATGTCTTAAGAAAGCATTCCGAACATCCTCCCGGTCGATACCGCATCCATTATCTGCAATTCGGATCAGCGAAATTCCGCCTTCCTGAATCTCGACTACGATTGCAGTTGCCTTGGCATCAATTGCGTTCTCCACTAATTCTTTTACCACAGATGCCGGTCGTTCAATCACTTCACCTGCCGCAATCTTGTCAATAGTAACCGGATCTAATACTTGTATCTTACTCATGTTTTACCACCTGTTTTTCAGTTTGTTCTGTAACTGGTACAGTGTATTCAGTGCGTCGATCGGTGTCAGATTGCCAAGATCCAGATTCTTGATCTCTTCTATGACATCGTCATCTTTTACAGTGTCGAACAGGGACATCTGTGCCAGATCAACCTCGTCATAATGCCTGGCCTTTGTTTTGGGCTGCTCATTTCCATGGGCAGCAATATCCTTGATGCGGTCAGTAATGTCCGCATGAATCAGTTCCTCAACAATCTCTTTGGCACGCTGAATGACAGAATCAGGTACTCCGGCAAGCCTTGCCACCTGAATACCATAACTCTTATCAGCGCCTCCTTTGATAATCTTACGAAGGAAGATGATATCATCTCCTTTTTCTTTTACGGCGATGCAATAATTATTAACATTATCGATCTTGCCCTCTAATTCAGTCAATTCATGATAATGTGTTGCAAAAAGTGTCTTTGCCCCAAGTAATTTGCTATTACTGATATGTTCGATTACAGCCCAGGCAATACTGAGCCCGTCAAATGTACTGGTTCCACGTCCAATCTCATCTAGGATCAAGAGACTCTTGTTGGTAGCATTACGCAGAATATTCGCCACTTCTGTCATCTCCACCATGAAAGTACTCTGACCGCTTGCAAGGTCATCTGATGCTCCTACTCTGGTAAATATTCTATCCACCAGTCCGATATCTGCACTGGCCGCAGGAACGAAACATCCAATCTGAGCCATTAAGACAATCAGCGCTGTCTGACGCATATAGGTGGATTTGCCTGCCATATTAGGACCTGTAATAATGGATATCCGGCTCTTCTTATCATTTAAGTATGTATCATTGGAAATGAACATATCGTTCGGAATCATCCTCTCAACGACTGGATGGCGGCCATCCTTGATATTAATCACGCCTTTTTCATTTATCTTCGGTCGGACATACTGGTTGCGCTCTGCTACCAGTGCCATAGATGCAAATGTATCCAGTTTCGCAATTGCCTTGGCTGTATTTTGAATGCGGATTACTTCTCCTGCAATCTTATCACGGACTTCGCTGTATAATTGATATTCTAAGGCAAAGAGTTTGTCCTCTGCGCCAAGAATCGTATCTTCCAGTTCTTTTAACTCCGGAATGATGTAACGCTCTGCATTAGCAAGTGTCTGCTTACGCGTATAATAATCAGGAACCAGGTTCTTGAATGAATTGGTAACCTCCAGGTAATATCCGAACACCTTGTTAAAACGGATTCGAAGGTTCTTGATGCCAGTCTTCTCCCGCTCAGTTTCCTCTAATTTGGCAAGCCATTCCTTGCCGTCTGACTTGGCAGAACGCAGCCAGTCTACCTCCTCATTATAACCGTCCCGGATAATGCCGCCTTCCTTCATGGCAATCGGCGGATCTTCTTTGATGGCATCTTTCACAAGCACGCAGAGATCCTCCAGTGTATCAAGTTCTTCATATAACTCCTGAAGAAGAGGTGACTTCATATCCTGAAGGATATATTTTATATGAGGCAGCATGGCAAGAGAACTCTCGAATGCGATCAGATCTCTTGGATTCGCTGACTGATAGGTGATCTTGCAGACCAGCCGTTCCAGGTCATAGATTGGAGACAGATATTCCCGGATCTCTTCTCTGGAGATAGCATTACGCTTTAATTCATCTACTGCATCCAGCCGGCGTTCGATTTCTCCTCGGTCAATCAATGGCTGTTCAATGTATTTTCTAAGAGTTCTTGCACCCATTGCCGTCTTAGTCTTGTCCAGAACCCAGAGAAGGGAGCCCCTCTTCTGCTTCTCACGAAGTGTCTCGCAAAGTTCCAGATTCCGTCTGGTAGAACTGTCTAAGAGCATGTATTTGCCTGTTGCATATACAGAAAGTTTCGTAATATGGGACAAGTCTCTTTTCTGAGTTTCATTCAGATACTCCAGAAGCGCTCCGGCAGCGATTACTCCACAGTCATAATCCACAAGTCCAAGCCCTTCCATGGTGCTTGCGTGAAAATGATCTTTTAATGTGCGCTGGCAGATTGCATCATCAAAATACCACGCATCCAGAGAATACATGGTAATTCCAAACTTATCCTTCAGAAGATCCATATCCATGCCACTCATATAAAAAGCCTCATTGCATATCAGCTCTGAGGGCATGAATTTGTATATCTCGTCGAATAATTTTTCACTGTCACCTAGTTCAGTGACCAGATACTCTCCTGTTGTTACATCGGCTACGGATAATCCATAGCGGTCAGCGCTATAGACAACACACATAATATAGTTGTTTTTCGTCTCATCTAACGCCTGAGTATCCAGATTCGTTCCCGGGGTGACGATACGAACGACGTCTCTTTTTACCAGTCCTTTGGCAGTTGCCGGATCTTCCATCTGCTCGCAGATTGCTACTTTATAGCCTTTGGAAACCAGACGGTTCAAGTATCCATCTACGGAATGGTAAGGGACTCCGCACATGGGAGCGCGTTCTTCCAGACCACAGCTTTTACCAGTTAGTGTAATCTCAAGTTCCTTGGATGCGGTCAGGGCATCATCAAAGAACATCTCATAAAAATCTCCCAATCTATAGAACAAGATGCAGTCGGGGTATTCCTTTTTGGTCTCCATGTATTGCTGCATCATTGGTGTTAATTCCGCCACGTTGTTTCTCCTCTTTCGTTTATTTTTTACATTTCATTATAGCATTTCTTCTCCAAATAGGAAAGATGGAAATTTCTCATTTATGGGATAATA
>NZ_JBNPMC010000012.1:0-79265 GCF_050313795.1 Bariatricus sp. SGI.154 | reverse complement strand
TAAATTGATCTATGGTGAATCAATTGTATCATCAGCCTAACTTCTAATAGATAATCACGAAAAAAGGTTCCTGTCAAGACGCTTTTACCGATTTGCCGGAACTATTATTTATCACTAAAATAATCTCACAATGTTAAAGATTCCTTACCCCCGGATCTGCCGCCTCTTCGCCGCCGGCGCTGCCGGAATCTGCCTGCTGACTACCATACTACACTAAGACTTCTTCTTAAGCCTTGCAAAACAGATCATAAAAAACAGGATTCCATACACCGTGGTAATCGGCGTTGCCAGTCCCACCAACATCAGTGACGTTCCCGGAAGTCCGGACATAAAGATTGACACCGGGATACGGATGCAGAATGCCGACGTAATTCCCTACACCATAACCGGAATACTCTTCCCACATCCGTTAAAATATCCGATACTGCTGAACAGGACGCAAGTCAGAATACAATCTGCCGAGAATCCTCTCAGATAATCCGCACTCTGCGCAATAACCTCTGCGTCACTGGTGAACAGCGATGACATCCGTGCGCCGCCAAAGAATCCTGCAAAGAAGATCACGACTCCCACTGCACATCCGGTAATCATTGCCGTACGGAAGCCTTTCATCGCCCGGTCTTTCTGACCCGCACCGATATTCTGCGCTACGAACGCAGAGACACTCTGCATCACAGAAGACGGCACCAGCATGATGAATGATACCAGTTTCTGCGCCACGCCATATCCGGCAGACGGCATCAGACCCATATCATTTATAATCGAATTAATCACCAGGAATGAGATCTGCACCATCGTCTCCTGCAATGCGATTGGCACGCCTACATTCAGGATTCTCTTTAATTCTCTCGGATAAACCTTACACTGCTCCTTAGAAAATGAGATCGGCATACTCTGTTTTCGCAGTACCACAATTGAAATGATTACCGATACGAGTTGCGCCGTGATGGTTGCCAGTGCCGCTCCGGCAACATCCATATGGAATACGCCAACACAGAGCAGATCACCAACAATATTTACCACACATGCCACGCCCACGAAGAGAAAAGGCAGATTCGCATTCCCCACGCCACGCAGAACACCGCTGATTACATTATAGGCAATAATAATCAGTATACCCGCAGAGCAGATTCGGATATAAAGCACCGTCTTGTCAAATGCTTCTGCCGGAACTTGCAAAAGACTGACAATATTGCCCGCAAATACTTCCAATAAAACCGTCAAAACAATACCCAATACCGCGAACAGCACAATCGTCGTGCCAACTGCATCTCCTGCGACCTTCGGCTTACGCTCCCCGATATGCTGTCCGATCATAACGGTTGCACCCATAGCAAGGCTCGTGATGATGAATGTTACCATCTGCATAAAGGCACTTCCTGTCCCCACCGCAGATATGCTCGTCGCATCGCCAAATCGCCCAACTACAACCAGATCCACCGCGCCATATGCCGCCTGCAGAATAAGCGCTCCCAGAACCGGCAACGCAAACCGAATCAGCGAGCCGAATATCGGTCCCTCCACAAATGAAATCTCTTTCTTACCATCTCTTGCCATTCTTCCCCTTCTCCTTTCCCGGCATCGTCTGCCACAATCTTTCGATGATACCGATCACTTCTTCCACCTGATCATCCGCAATATCACTCAAGAACTCTGCCCACTCGCCGTGAAAATCAACTATATGCCGTTCCACACAGGCTATTCCCTCATCCGTCAACTTAAGCAGCGCGACTCTCTTATCGTCTGCATCTGCGTATTTCTCCAACATGCCAAGTCTTTCCAATTCCTGGATCAGTTTCGTGATGCTGGGCATCGTAATATTCAGCGCAGAACTCACATCTCCTACGCGACAAGGTTTCCCGGTATTCTGTATTCCATAGATGACATCCATGACATGAATATGGCGAGGCTTCATACCATTCGGCAGTTCCGGCAATGTTTCCACAAGGCGCTTCGCCACAAAGCATGAGTCTAACAATCGTTTCAAACTTTCTGCATTCATCTTTTACCCCTCCATTTTATTTACTAATAGTAATTATCTCAAGTAAGTATATTCGTGTGGTTTAGAATTGTCAACACTCTCTATCGATTCCCCGGCTATGCTTTTAAAAAAATACAAATAAATGTCAATTTTTTCACTGCCAAAGAGTACTTTTATCGTTTGATATGCTATAATATGAGCGGTATTAGATTTCTAAAAATAAGCATAAAAGAAAAGGAGCGGACTACCAATGAATATTACTAACGACATCAAATATGTAGGCGTTAATGACCATGAGATAGATCTGTTCGAAGGGCAGTATATCGTTCCCAATGGCATGTCCTACAATTCTTATGTAATTATGGATGAGAAGATCGCTGTACTCGACACCGTCGATGCACGTTTCACCCACGAATGGCTGGATAACATAGAGAGTGTTATCGGTTCAAAATGCCCGGATTATCTGATCATACAGCATATGGAACCAGATCATTCAGCGAACATCGCTAACTTTATGAATATATACAAGGATACCAAGATTGTCTCCTCAGCCAAATCATTTTCTATGATGGCACAATTCTTCGGAACTAATTTTGAGGAAAGGCAGATCGTTGTGAAAGAAGGGGATACTCTTTCCCTCGGAAAGCATGAACTGACTTTTGTTACCGCTCCGATGGTTCACTGGCCGGAAGTCATCGTTACTTACGACAGCCTTGACAAAGTACTCTTTACCGCCGATGGATTCGGCAAGTTCGGCGCATTGGACGTGGAAGAAGACTGGGCATGCGAAGCACGCCGCTACTATATCGGAATCGTTGGCAAATACGGCGTACAGGTTCAGAATCTCCTGAAGAAAGCGGCTAAACTGGATATCCAGACCATCTGCCCGCTGCATGGTCCTGTACTGAATGAGAATCTTGGATATTATCTGGGACTCTATAACACATGGTCTTCTTACTCCGTAGAGACAGAAGGTATCGTGATCGCATACACTTCCGTATATGGAAATACGAAGAAAGCGGTAGAACTCCTGGCTGAAAAGTTACGTGCAAAGGGATGCCCGAAGGTCGTGGTCAATGACTTGGCACGCTGTGACATGGCAGAAGCCGTAGAAGATGCATTCCGTTACAGCAAACTGGTACTTGCTACAACTACTTATAACGCTGACATCTTCCCATTCATGCGCGAGTTCATCAATCATCTGACCGAGCGCAATTATCAGAACCGTGTTGTTGGCCTGATTGAAAATGGTACGTGGGCGCCTCTCGCTGCAAAGACAATGAGACAGATGCTGGAGAATTCCAAGAAACTGACTTTCACCGAGACTACCGTACAGATCAAATCCGCACTGAATGAAGAGAGCAGCGCACAACTGGAAGCAATGGCAGATGAACTGTGCAAAGACTATCTGGCACAGCAGGATGCAACCGCTGATAAGAACGATCTGACCGCACTGTTCAAGATCGGATACGGACTCTATGTTGTTACTTCTAACGATGGAAAGAAAGACAATGGCTTGATCGTGAACACTGTTACTCAGGTGACCAATACACCGAACCGTATTGCAGTTACGATCAACAAGGATAATTACTCTCACCACATTATTAAACAGACTGGCATTATGAATATCAACTGCCTGTCTACGGATGCTCCGTTCAAGGTATTCGAGACATTCGGTTTCCAGAGCGGAAGAACCGCAGACAAATTCGCAGACTGCACACCGCTACGTTCCGATAACGGGCTGGTATTCCTGCCAAGATATATTAACTCCTTCATGTCTTTGAAAGTAGAACAGTATGTGGATCTTGATACACACGGAATGTTCATCTGTACAGTTACGGAAGCACGCGTAATCTCTAATGTAGAGACGATGACTTATAACTATTATCAGAGCAATGTGAAGCCGAAACCGGAGACAGACGGTAAGAAGGGCTTCGTGTGCAAGGTATGCGGATACATCTATGAAGGGGATGTATTGCCGGATGATATTATCTGTCCGTTGTGCAAGCATGGAGCGGCAGACTTTGAACCGATTGGATAAGATTACTTGCACAACTGCCACACAAAGTGGCAACTTCAGTGTTAACCATGCCTATTGGGTACGCCTATCCTGTTAAGCAACAGGGTAGGCATTTTTATTTTCTCTGATGAGTATTAGCGGAATCTGATACCGTTCATTGATCCATTCCACACATTCCATGAAATCTGACCTTCCTGTCAGCCATCGTATCTCATTATCCAAAAAGGCTGCAGCCACTATTATGACCACAGCCTCTCCATTAAATCAGATCGTATTTTACTACATCCATTTTAACCTCGCCATCTGCATAGAAAGAGATTCCATCCGCCTCTTTCTCCGTATACATGGTTGCGGTCATAACCTGCTCACCATCATTTACAAACACTTCCACGCTGAACTGATCCATAATCAGTCTCAGTTTCAGATTCCCATTCCCACTATTCACCTTGCTTCTGCGTTGGTGGATAATGGCTCTTCTGGAACCGGAGAATTTCCTGTCAATTTTCAAAATGTCCTCTCGTGGGCGGAAACTAACCGAAGTCTGATACTGCGCATTCTGTGCAAACCGTATTGCAAACTTCTGGTAGAGGTTCCGTTCATCCTCCGGACGTATACTTAATTCAATATCCACTTTACGCCCTTTGATTCCCTCCAGATTGATTGTACCTGAAACCTGAACTGATTTGTATTCTACTTTTCCACTTCGCATGCCTTCCAGTTCACGGATCGGTCTCTGGTAAAGTCTTCCATCTTTTATGAACAACTCTCTGGGCAAACTCATCTGGCCAAACCACAGATCCTCATGAGCCCGAATCGCACAAGCATCCCAATTCTGCATCCAGCCAATCATAATTCTACGGCCATCCGGAGTCAGAACGGTCTGGGGTGCATAGAAATCAATGCCGTAATCAATTGACTGGTTGTACTGTTCTGTAAAAGAATCTGCTTCCTTATCAAAATCGCCAATCAGGCACAGCGTTCCATTCCCGTTATGATACTCGAACCCCTGTGGGAGCATATCCTGAGGACTGGTGAGAAGTACCCATTTTCCATCCAATTCAAAGAAATCCGGGCATTCCCACATCTTGCCGAAGCGGTTGTTGTTTGCCGCCAGTACTTTCTTATATTTCCATCTGAACCCATCTTCGCTGGTATAAAGTAATATCTGTCCGCTTCCATCAGCCGGACGATTTCCTACGGCACAGTAATAGGTTCCGTCTTTCTCTCTCCACATCTTGGGATCGCGGAAATCAGCACGACTGCAGCCTTCCGGAATATCCTTTTCATCCAATACTGGATTCATCTCATACTTTTCATAATCTATTCCGTCTCCGACAGCAAGACACTGCGTCTGCACATCACTGAACCCTCCGTTTTTCTGCTGCTCCCGCATCACTCCGGTATACATCAGCAGTTGTCTTCCGTCCGGCAATTCAATTGCACTTCCAGAGAAACATCCATCCCGGTCGTAGACTTCATCCGGAGCAAGTGCTGCCGGAAGATATCTCCAGTTCAAGAGATCTTTGCTTACCGCATGTCCCCAATGCATAGGTCCCCAGTGGGAATCATAAGGGTGATACTGATAAAACATATGGTACTCTCCGTTATAATATGAGAATCCATTCGGATCATTCATCCAGCCTGTACGTGCTGATAGATGAAAGGCTGGTCTTTCTTCTGTTTTAATTAATTTTTCAGAAGCCTCTTCGTATTTTCGCGCTTCACGTAGTGTCTGACTTGTCATGTTAATCTCCTATCATCTTTTTATTTTTGATTATTCGGCCTCTTTCGCCTCCATGTAACGTTCATATGCTGACTGATACACATTCAGCAGTTCTTTCATACCGCACTTCTCATTTAGTTTTATAAGATAACTCTCCCATTCGGCATCGCTAGGTCCGCCTTCCTTAAGCCACAGACCTTCCTGTTCAGATACGGTATTTTCAAAATCAGTCTTATACCGGTCGATGATATCTAATTCCTCTTCCGTATATACGCAATCTACAGGATATGTTACAGTGCTGTCAACATATGGCATCCAAAAATCATTCAGGTCTGCAAGTCTCTCGATAGCACGGTCCTCCATCTTAAATGTCGTATTATAATAATCACTGAGAATCAGTTTCGGTCCATACACCTCGTATTCGCCTTTTAACTCTCCTGCCGTCTTTCCGAATTTCTCTTTTGCCTCGTCATCTGAAATACTCTGCCATACTCCATTTTCATCCTGGTCTGTAAAATAAGTTCCAATCGGACCATACTGAAGCTGCATGACATTCTCAGGCTCATACCACTGGTCGAAGAATTTCAGCAGATTGGCCGGACTCTTGCATGCACTCGTAATACTCAAATTACCGCTGGTCGTACCACCGCCGGTACGTACCGTTACATTATGGGTCCCATCAGGACCGTCAAGGATTGGAAGAAATACATAATCATCCGCATAATCTCCCATCAGTTCTTCAATATACCACCATGTAGATACGCCCACATACCCCTGCGAACACTTAGAGATTAATTGTGTATCGCTCTGGCTGAACATCTCTACATCCATCAGCCCTTCATCATACCAGTCATGGAAATACGTAAGTGCATCACGATAATTATCAGAAGCACAGACGAATTCAACCTTTCCGTCCGGAGTCAATACCAAGTCATTGATTACATCATTCGGCCAGTTGGTAAATCCAAAACCTGCATAGAAGATATTCTGACCCCAGCACCACTGGTCAAAGCCCGTACTCATCGGAATGGTACTTCCAGCATCATTTCCGTAATAGGTAGCGCTCATATCATTTTCCTGAAATGCCACAAGCGCTTCATGCAATTCATCAAGAGTAGTCGGCACCTCCATTCCCAGTTCATCCAGCCATGCCTTGTTGATCATACTAAACTGCGGAATTGTATAGATGCTGTAGTCTTCTTCTGCACCGATACCTGCGGTTCCCATCTTCTCTGCCGATGGAAGACCGTAGATACATCCGTCACTCATGGTAATCGCGCTTCGGATATCTGGATTCTCTTCCAGAATCTTCGTCAGATTCGGCATATACTCTTCTGTCAGATACGGTGTCAAATCAATAAACGCACCGTCACTTCCATAGGTTGTAATATCATAGTTGTTAAAACCGACCGCAAGGAATGCATCCGGAAGCTGCCTTCCCGCAATACGGATATTCACTTGTTCACTTAAGGAATCACTCATAACATTCCAGTTGATTTTTATACCTGCTTCGTCCTGCATTTGATTCAGGACTTCATTGTCATCATATCCCTTACTCAACGCACTGACAGCGCCCATAATTGTGAATTCTGTCTGGGATGTATCTGTATTGGCAACACCTGGTTCCATGTTATACTGTTCCTGCTTGCTGCACGCCGTCATAGATGCTACAAGACCAGCTGCCAGCAGACACGAAGTCAATCTTTTCCACATCTTCAATATTCTCATCTCCTTCTTTTTCGAATCTCGCTACCCTTTTACTGCACCTGCCATGAAGCCCTTCTCGAAGTACTTCTGCACAAACGGGTAGATAATAAGCATCGGCGCAGCCGCTACGATAATGGACGAGAACTTAATCATCTCTGTCAGTTTGTTCAACTCTGCATAACCGCCGGAAATGGTGCTCGCCTGACTTGCACTAGCGGAACTCTTAATCAAAATATTTCTAAGTACCAGGGGCAACGGAGCATTCTCCTTTCCTGGCAGATAAATTAATGCGGTAAACCAGTCATTCCAGTAAGCAACCATGCTGAACACTACCATAACTGCCATGATAGAACGACTCAGCGGAACAACAATCTTAATGAATGTCGTCCATTTTGATGCACCGTCTATCTCAGCCGCCTCAATCATCTCCTTCGGGATGCTATGTTCAAAGAAATTACGGACAATAATCATGTTGCCAACAGCAACACCGCCCGGAAGGAACAGTGACCACATACTGTCGATCAGACCTGTATCCCTTACAATCAGGTAAGTAGGCATCAGACCGCCGCTAAAATACATCGTAATGATAAAGAAGATACTAAGGAATTTTCTTCCCGGCAATTCTTTAATACTCAGTGGATAGGCTGTCAAATACACCATTACAACGGAAAAGATCGTTCCAACAACCGTATATTTTATACTGTTCAGATAGCCGGTTACAATACTCTTATCTGCAAATACTGCCTTATAACCATCCAAAGTGAATCCACTAGGGAACAGGAATGTCTTCCCCGCGTATACATCATATGGATTAGATACGGAAGCAACCAGCACATAATAAAGTGGATACGCAACCAAAAGCACAATAGCAAGACATATTACCACTAGAACAATATCACTGGTCCTATCTGATAAGCCCTGCAGTTGTCCTGTTCTTTTTTTCGTTCTCATGCTGCACCTCCTATACAAAACTTACGTCTTCGGAAATCTTACTTGTTATCTTATTTACAACAATCAACAATATAACATTGACCACCGTATTGAACAGACCTACCGCAGTAGAATAACTGTATTTTGCATGTTCGATACCCTGTTGGTAAACATACACTGCAATCACGTCACTCGTTGCTTTATTAAGGTCTGTCTGAAGCAGGAATACTTTTTCAAATCCAACGTTCATCAAATTACCCGCACTCATAATCAACATCAACACAATCTGTGGCACCAGTTCTGGCAGATCAATATATCGAATCCGCTGGAACATGGACGCTCCATCAATCTTAGCCGCTTCATAATGAGAAGTATCAATATTGGCCAGTGTTGCCATATAGACGATGATACCCCATCCTGCGTCCTGCCATATGCCTGATGCGATATAAATCGTCCGGAATGCAGCCGCTTCCGAAAGGAAATCAATGCTGGTACCCGCTATCAGGTTAATCAGCCCTCCCGATGGGCTTAAGAAAACCCGGAGCATACCACACACAACCATAATAGAAATAAAATGTGGTGCATATAAAATCGTCTGTACCGTTCTTTTGAATTTATTAAATCTCAACTGATTAATCATAAGTGATAAAACAATCGGAATCGGAAAACTCCAAAGCAAACTATAAAGACTCAGCAATATCGTATTCTTTATCATGCGGACACAATTCGGTGAATTAAAGAAACGTACAAACCACTTTAATCCTACCCAATCACTCCCCCACATACCACGGACTGATTTGTAATCACGGAATGCAATCTGAATACCATACATCGGTATGTACTTATAAATAATTGTCAGTATGACAGGGACCAAAAGCATCAGATACAACTGCCAGTAGGCACCCATACGCTTTAATACCGATGTATGGTTGGCACCTTTCGTTGGAGTTGCTTTTTTTAAGCTACCCATATAATCTCTCCTTCCTGTTATATGCCGAAAATATTACCTGACATATTTCCGACAAACTTTCTCGAGCAGTTGACTGGCCATTTCCAACTGCTCTCATGTTTTAAAATCGCGATTTTCGTGAAACGTTATGTTATAACTGTATCAAAAATATCATTATTCCATTGTTCCGTCAAGGATGTTAAACCACTTTTTTTGTGTTTTATTACATTTTTATCTAATTTTCACAATATAAAAATGTGAATTTTGTACATTTTATCTTTATGTAACGTTTCATGCTTTTTCATGAATTTTCTCTTTACAAACACACATAAATGCACTATAATGATTTCATGAAATAATAAAATTGCAAGAGAGGTATTCATGAATGAGAAACAAAAACTCCGCTCCCACAATGAAAGATGTTGCACTGGAAGCCGGCGTCGCACTTGGCACCGTATCCAAGGTCATTAACGGACTTCCAGTAGGCGAATCCTACCGAATCCGTGTGGAAGAAGCAATCAAGAAACTAAATTATCAAGTCAACAGTTATGCCCAGGGATTGAAATCCAGCAGGACTTACACCATCGCATTGCTCATTCCCAATACGCTGAACCCGTTTTTTTCCAAACTCGCCTATCAGATCAATCTTTCTCTTTTAAAAAGAAAATACCGAATGCTTCTATGCTGTACCGATTCTGATCCCGGATTAGAGCAAGAGTATATCACCATGGCGCAGCAAAACAAAGTAGACGGAATCATCGGGCTGACCTATAATCCGGATCTGCATATTATGGAAAATATTCCTTACATCTCTATAGACCGGACAATGGGTTCCCATATTCCCTGTATTGCCAGTGATAATTTTGCCGGAGGTCAGATGGCTGCCGAAAAGCTGGCGGATCTTGGCTGTAAGAATGTCGCCTTTTTACGCGTAGGCTCTTCCCTTACCAACGAACCCAACAAACGAAAGGCCGGTTTCGAAAACGGATGTCTTGCAAGAGATTTGCAGTATACTTCAAAGATTCTGGAAGATGGATATTCTCTTAATGAATTTGAGATTTTCCTTACTGAACATATGCACAATGGAAAGTTAGATTTTGACGGGCTTTTCTGCGTCACAGACCTTATTGCTTATGAAGTCCTTAAAATGCTGAAAAAACTAAACATAAAGGTTCCCGAAGACGTACAAGTAATTGGCTTTGATGGTATCCGGATGTTTGGCGATGGCGATTACATCTGTTCTACAATTGTGCAGCCCGTTCAAGACATCGCAGAAATGTGCGTAGAACTTTTACTTCAGGAAAATATGACTGCGAAGCCACCTCTGGTCTGCCTGCCAGTCTCATATATGTACGGCGGAACCACAAAAGAATCTGCAGAAAGGCAGGATTGATCCTTATGAAAAACTGGTGGCACTATCACAGATGGTATGTAATCTGTGGAATTTTATTGATCTTTATTTCAATCAATCTCATCGGGAATGCTTTTGGCTGGTTTAAGAAATCACCAGATATTCAGATTGCTTATATCGGAGAGGCAAAATTACCCGATGATACGGTTGATGCTTTAAAAGATGCATTCGCTTCGATTGCCGGAGATTATAATCACGATGGGGATGTACTGATCCAGATTAACGAGTTTGTCAGTGGCGCCCCTGACAATAGCGATGTCGACGCGGCTTCTTATCGTCAGGCTTCCATGCTTACTCTTATGGCTGATATTAACGACTGCGAGAGTTATTTTTTTCTGATGGAAGACCCAGAGGATATCCAGCGGGAATTCCAGGTGCTGGCAATGCCCGATGGCAATCGCCCCAATGATACAGACTTCTCCACAGAAGGCAAAGTATTCCAATGGAATTCCTGTAAGCTTTTATCCGGGATGGATCTCGGCAACTATACCACAACACTGCCTGAGCAGATAGTATCTGGCAGCAACCAAGAACTCTTAGCAGATCTGTACCTTGGCAGACGTTGTTTTTATGGCGAAAGACGTTCCGATTATGCCGATGAGTGCAGCCGGCTTTGGGATACCCTGCAAGGAGGTTTGAATTAACATGATAAAAAAGAAATTACTGTTCCCAATCTTCCCGATATTGTTTCTAATCGGATGCGCCTCTACGCCGCGAGAGACTGCCGACGGTCAAAA
This sequence comes from Bariatricus sp. SGI.154, assembly GCF_050313795.1. Taxonomy (NCBI): domain Bacteria; kingdom Bacillati; phylum Bacillota; class Clostridia; order Lachnospirales; family Lachnospiraceae; genus Bariatricus; species Bariatricus sp. SGI.154. The sequence continues at coordinate 67,807 of NZ_JBNPMC010000012.1, read as the reverse complement.
GTGGTCCGATGACTGGATGAAAATAGGAACTACCGTAGGCGTTGATGCTCCGGAGCAGTTCTCGCTTCTTGACAACAAAGAAACCCTGGCGGCCGACGGATTGTATTACGCAACATGGGTTGACGGCAACTCGATGCCTTACGAAAACAGCGAAGGTGATACTATAGATCTTTACGATGCTCAATTATACCTTCTTACGAACGAAGCAATAAGTGAAGAAAACGCTAACACCAGCTGCGACACCTGGCTGTCTGCTGCCAAGACGAATTATGAAGTTATTACCGAGGACACCATCACCCTTAACGGACAGTCCTACACTCTGATTACATATAATTGCACCAACGAAGATAATCCTTATGACCATGGTGTATCCGCTTTCGGTGTCTGCGGCACTACCGCCGTCTGTGCAGAATTCACTTGTCTTGAGAATTATACGGAAGATTTAGAAACATTATTAACCGAATTTTTGAACAGTTGTCACTTTAAAACTGATTAGGAGGATCTTATGACTTTCTTATTTCGTCCCAATTCATATGTTTCGAACGGGAAACGCCTCACTGGGTTTCCAAGGTATACCGAAGTTTTAGAACGAAACATTAAAAAATTCTTGTTCACCAATTTATTAACACTGGCAGGATTCCTTCCCTTTGGAATCGGGATTTCTCTGGCTCTCCTTTCTTCCAGCGTATTGGTTTTGATTCCCTCTTGTATAATCGGGGGCGTATTCGCAGGTCCTGCTCTTTCCTGCATGTATGACGCCGTCATGCGCGCCCTTCGGGATGCATCAGGGAAATGCACGGAAGACTACAAGCGCGCATGGAAGCAAAACTGGCGCCAGTCTATCTTACCCGGCATCCTGTTCTGCCTCATGCTTGGATGTTATATTTTTATGGCAATGCTGTTCTGGTGGTCTACTCAATTCCCGGGATGGGGAACGCTGGCACTCTATGCATTCAGCCTTCTACTGTTTGCCATGTTCTTCTCCATCTGCTGGCCACAGATTGCGCTATTCAAACAGCCATTTCGCCAATGCGCCCGCAACTGCCTGCTGTTTTTCCTTCGATTCTTTCCAAAACTTGCGGGCATTGCCCTTCTCCAGTTGGCATATTGGATCGTCATGGTTTTGTTTTTGCCATGGTCTGTAATGTTAATGCCACTAATTGGCTTTTGGTTCATTCTATATACAGTTAACTTCCTGATCTACAACACTTTAAATGACTGCTTCCAGATAGAAAACCAGATTGCAGATGCCTTCCCGGAACAGGTTCCATTTTACGAAGACGACGAAACATGGATCAAACGAAAACAGGAGGAAAACAATGCATACAACAACACCAATTGCTGAAAATCACATCCGTATATCCCGCACCTTATTTAACGAAGGTATGCGCGCCACCGAAAGCAAAGCATATAGAAAAACGATTAGAAACCTGATAATGATTCTGCTGGCACTTTATCTTGCAGTTGCCCTCTGGCTTTGGTACACCGGCGGATCTCTAATCTTCCTTTTAGGAGAGTCCATCTTTCTGGGCGCACTGATTTTCTGGCTGGTCGTCATGCTTCCCAGCACAAAAAGGCGCAGCAAATATAAAGCGATGACAAACGAAGGGGATAGTATACCAGAAAGAACCGTCCGGTTTTATCAGGATTATCTGTCCGTTATCGGAAATTCCGGCAAAGAGACCATTATCCAATATAATAACGTGAACGATTGGCTGGAAACTAAGCATTTATATATTCTTAACAGCAATTATAACACCTATATTCTACTTGACAAAAAGGGATTTGTTATTGGCGATTTTCCTATTATAGAATCTGTATTAAAAGATAATATCTTTTGATTTCAATCATTTTGACATGTTGGGGACGCAGTTTTTCCTGTGCTGGTACAACGCTTTGCATTGTACCATGCTCGGAAAACCTGCGTCCTCTTTATAAGCATTACTTTTGAATAACCTTTATGCTCGTTCGCTGTAGTGGTGCGCTTCTTCGAGCATCATGTCTTTTACTTTCATCAGACGAATCTGGGAACTTCTTTCGTTCTCATCCAGTTTCATCGTGATGTATTTGATATTCTTCTGTGCTTCCGGAATAATGACGTGTTCCAGTGCATTTACACGGCGTCTGGTCTTCTCGATCTCAGCCGCCATTAACTGGCACGCTTTTTCCGTCTCCGCAAGTTTCAGCATATCCGGCAGGATATCTGCCAGAGATTTTACGGCACCGTCCAGATCGCTGGAGGTGAATGCAAAGCCGTAGGAATAGATATCGTTAGCATCTGCAGTCCTGGTCTTCGTCGTGAATACCGGGATGTTAACGCTCATGACGTTCTTCTCTCCTACTTCCAGGCTCACTTCCTGCTTGGGTGCCATCAGAGCTGTATTCAGCGTAGCTTCGTCCATTCCTGCCTTGGCTATGACAAAATTCTTATTTGCAGAGCGGATTCCGGCTTCTACCTTCTGGCGCAGTTCCATATTCTCACGAACGAGGTCTAAGAACTGGCGCATCAGTTCGTCACGTTTGTCTTTTAAGAGTTTGTGACCCTTGACAGCGGTGGTTAGTTTTTTCTTTGTCTTGGTTAACTCCATACGGGTGGGAGTTACCTGTGTAGATGCCATGTGTTACCCTCCTTCGTCGGGTTTGGGGATGGGGCTTTTCTTCCGCCGGGACACGGCTTTGCCATGTCCCATGCTAAGGAAACCCCCGTCCCCTGTCGCCCCGTTTATTTACCATAGTATAGGTCTAGGAATTTGTCGTCGATACGTTTTAACTCTGCTCTTGGGAGCATGGACAGTAACTTCCAGCCGATCTCTAAGGTCTCCTCGATTGAGCGGTCGGTGTTGTAGCCCTGGGATACGTATTCTTTCTCGAATTCTTCGGCGAATTTCGCGTAGATCAGGTCGATCTCGGTCAATGCGGCTTCACCGAGGATGGTCATTAATTCTTTCGCATCTTTACCACGTGCATACGCTGCGAACAACTGGTTCAGGGTATTAGAGTGGTCTGCTCTTGTCTTGCCTTCGCCGATACCTTTATCTTTCAGACGAGAAAGTGAAGGTAATACGTCAATTGGCGGCTGGATGCCCTTGCGGTACAGATCACGGCTTAAGATGATCTGACCCTCTGTGATATATCCTGTTAAGTCAGGGATCGGGTGAGTCTTATCATCTTCCGGCATGGTCAGGATCGGAATCATGGTAATACTTCCCTTCTTGCCGTTCTGACGTCCTGCTCTCTCATACAGTGTTGCAAGGTCAGTGTACATATATCCAGGATATCCTCGACGTCCCGGTACTTCCTTACGTGCGGCAGATACCTCACGAAGTGCGTCTGCATAGTTCGTGATATCTGTCAGGATAACCAGTACGTGCATATCCTTTTCGAATGCCAGATATTCTGCTGCGGTTAATGCCATACGAGGAGTAGAGATACGCTCTACAGCCGGGTCATTTGCCAGGTTGACGAACAATACGGTTCTGTCGATGGCTCCCGTCTCCTTGAAGGACTCGATGAAGAAGTTGGACTCTTCGAAAGTAATACCCATTGCAGCAAATACAACGGCGAAGTTCTCGTCTGTTCCGCGTACCTTTGCCTGTCTTGCGATCTGTGCAGCCAGGTTCGCATGTGGAAGACCAGATGCGGAGAAGATTGGCAGTTTCTGTCCACGAACCAGCGTATTCAGACCATCGATAGCAGATACACCTGTCTGGATAAACTCTTCCGGGTAACTTCTTGCTGCCGGGTTCATAGGCAGACCATTAATATCTCTTCTTTCCTCTGGCAGGATCTCCGGACCACCATCAATCGGGCGTCCCAGACCGTCGAATACACGGCCAAGCATATCTCCGGATACGCCAAGCTCCATGCTTCGTCCGAGGAAACGGACTTTACTGTTACTTAAGTTGATACCAGTTGCACTCTCGAACAACTGTACCATAACCGTATCGCCATCTACTTCCAGAACTTTACAACGGCGTTTCTCACCGCTGGCAAGTTCGATCTCACCAAGTTCATCATATGCGACATCTTCTACACCACGCACCATCATCAGCGGTCCGGCAACTTCCTGTATGGTTCTATATTCCTTTGGCATAATTAGAAGTCCTCCTTCCCGAATGCTCCTGCGACTTCAGCGTGCAGTTCATTCATAATCTTCTCATACTCTGTCTCAATGTCAGCATCCAGTGTATATTTGTAACGACCGATTCTCTCTCTTACCGCCATGCCGATCAATGCCTGCATGGATGCCCCCTTCTGAAGTGCCTCAGAAGCCTCTTCGTAGAATGCAAGTACCAGTTTCATCATGAGATACTGTTTTCTAAGAGAAGTATAGGTGTCAACTTCATGGAATGAGTTCTGATGCAGGAAGTCCTCACGGATGGATCTTGCTGCTTCCATCTTAAGTCGGTCAGTTGGTGACAATGCATCCATACCTACCATCTTAACGATCTCTTCTAACTCTGCTTCTTCTTGCAGAAGGCTCATCATCTTCTGACGGTCATCCATCCAGTCAGATGCAACTTCGTTATTGAACCAGTCTCTCATATTATCTACATACAGAGAGTAACTTGTCAGCCAGTTAATTGCAGGGAAATGTCTCTTATACGCAAGTGCGGAATCCAGTCCCCAGAATACTTTAACAATACGGAGGGTTGCCTGTGATACCGGTTCAGAGATATCACCACCCGGAGGAGATACGGCACCGATAACGGACAGTGCACCTTCTCTTCCTTCCTGACCTAATGCGATAACATGTCCGGCTCTCTCATAGAATTGTGCCAGACGTGATCCAAGGTAAGCCGGATAACCTTCTTCACCAGGCATCTCTTCCAGACGTCCTGACATCTCACGAAGCGCCTCAGCCCAACGGGATGTAGAGTCTGCCATCAACGCTACGGAATATCCCATATCACGGAAATACTCTGCAATTGTGATACCTGTGTAGATAGATGCCTCACGGGCAGCAACCGGCATATCGGATGTGTTTGCGATCAGAACGGTTCTCTCCATCAGGGACTCACCTGTCTTCGGGTCCTTCAGTTCCGGGAACTCATTCAGAACGTCGGTCATCTCGTTACCACGCTCGCCACAGCCGATATATACTACGATGTCAGCCTCAGCCCATTTTGCAAGCTGATGCTGGATGACTGTCTTACCACTTCCGAAAGGTCCCGGAACGGCTGCCACACCACCCTTTGCGATCGGGAAAAATGTATCTACAACACGCTGACCTGTTACCAGAGGCATCTCCGGCGGAAGTTTCTTAACGTACGGGCGTCCTTTACGAACTGGCCATTTCTGCATCATGGTAAGTTCTTTGTCACCCTCTGCTGTCGTGATCACTGCTACGACTTCTTCTACGGTATATTCTCCGGACCTGATCTCTTTTACCGTACCTTTGATTCCATAAGGAACCATGATCTTCTGCTGAACAACGATGGTCTCCTGGACAGTACCGATCACATCTCCTGCCTCAACCTCGTCGCCAACCTTAACTACTGGGACGAATTCCCATTTCTTATCTCTTTTCAGGGACGCAACTTCAACACCGCGTTTTAAATTGTTTCCTGATACTTTCATAATATCATCAAGCGGACGCTGGATACCGTCATAGATGCTTGTGATAAGACCAGGTCCTAACTCAACAGACATAGGCACATTCGTGGATTCAACCGGTTCCCCTGGTCCAAGTCCTGATGTCTCTTCGTATACCTGAATTGATGCCTCATCCCCGTGCATCTCGATGATCTCTCCAATCAGTCTCTGGTTACTAACACGTACAACGTCGAACATGTTCGCATCACGCATACCTTCTGCGATAACCAGCGGTCCTGCTACTTTTTTAATCGTACCTGTACTCATTTGGACGAATCAACCTCACTTTCTTAGTTACTGAATAATATGTCAGAACCGACTGCCTGTTCTACAGACTTCTTAACGCTGTTCACTCCGGCTCCGGTATTGCCTGAGATTCCAGGAATCTGGATGATCGCAGGAATGACCTGGTTCTGATATTTTGCAATCTCATGTTCTAATTCTGCTGCCATAGCCTCGGTGATATAGATAATTCCATATCCATCATTCACCAGCTGGTGCAGTTTTTCTCCGGCCTCCTCGCGGGCAGTAACTGAGAATGTATCAAGACCCAGCGCAGCGAAGCCGTAGATGCTGTCGTAATCACCTAATACTGCAATCTTATACATACATCTCCCTTACCCTTTCTCGGATAGAATCTTCCGGTAAGTCATTGAGTTTGCCGGAAAGTATGATTCGTACCGTTTTAATCTCGTTCTGTCTCGCAAGTACATAGGCAATGATCGGTCCTATGGTAAATGCGTTATATTTCTGTGGACTTATGGTCTGAATAATGCGGTTATCACACCAGCGCTCGAACGCGGACGGAGACTCCAACAAAGCCTCTGCTCCTTCTGCATAAGAAGTTCCAAGCAGATATTCACGGATCGCATCCATGCCGCCAAGAGCCGCCTTCGCAAGACGATCCGTATCAATACTGTCACATTCAGCCATTGCCCGTTTCATAAAATCCATAGATTTCGCGGTCTTCTGTGAACGCACGGCAATCTTAATATCTGCAACCGCTACCGTAGATTCCGCATAATCGCGGATAATCTCAGCCTTCGCTTTCTTACCAGCGTCGTAGATTGCATCTAAGGCTGCCCTGTCTATAATCACATCGCACAATTGTCCGTCTCCGGTATGAAGAAGAGTGTCATACGCTTCCTCTGCTGCCTGCCGCATGTTCTCCGGAAGACTCTGGAAGTCCTTCGTCCGGACGATCTCCAGCATCTCTTCTCCGGATATGGACACGTCATCATAGAATACATGCCGGTTCATATCCTCCGTACATACAGCCTTAATTGCGGCTTTCAGGTTATGGAATAACTTGGAATAAGACAGCACGTCAAAATGTTCCATGCCAACTTTCAGTTCTTCCACAATCTTCCACGTCTTCTCTTCTTCCCTGGTCAGTATAGCCTCTGCGTTACCAGATGTCTCATTGTCTCCCCAGCCCTTCTCTTCCAGGAATTGCAGGCACTGTTCATAACTTCCACATGCAATCAACTGGTCGATAGTGCTGTTAGAGAACAGAGCCAGTTCCAAAGCACGTATGCGCGCAACCGCGTAGGTATATTTTTCACTCATTTACGCTACCTCGCTTTATGAAAATAATAAGTGATGAACCTTATCAGATAATTCATCTCTCTTTGCGTCAAACATTGCTTTTAACGTACAGTTCTCCTCTATACCGCCATATGCAAGAACAAATCCATTCTCAATATTCCTGCCCTCTCCTGATATCTTCAGGCTTCCGCCCTTAGCCGCAGCACGTTTCTTCACTTCAGCCTCATATCCGGCGGGCATGTTCTTCAGATCTTCGGATGAAAAATACAATTCTCCCTCCTGTGGCAGCGCATATTTGTCAACCAGTTTCAGCAGCATATCAAAATATTCCTTCTGCTCCATACCAGTCAGGGACGCATATGCCTTATCCAGAACTTCTGCGATCATCTCTTGCTTTGCTTCCAGAATCTTGGTTCTTCTCTGCAAATCAATCGAAGATGCAATCCGTTCTTTATAATTCTTTACTTCCGCCTCGGATTTCTGGGAGATGCTTAATTCCTTCTTCGCAGCCTCAGCCTTTGCTGCACTTAAGATTTCTTCTGCTTTGGCATTCGCTGCCTGAATCTTCTCATCAGCTGCTGCTTTCGCTTCATCCAGGATCTGACTTTTCATCTTATCTAATCCAGTCATAGCCCCTTGCTCTCCTTTTTATTTTTTCTATACTTCTATCATCCAACGTGATTAGACCTGGATAGAAGTAACTGCCAGGATAGAGATCAGAAGTGCAAGGATCGCATATGTCTCAACCATTGCAGGGAACAGCATCGCTTTACCAAACTGATCTGGTTTCTTAGCAACGATACCGATTGCTGCAACAGAAGTTCTTCCCTGATGCATTGCAGATACAAGACCTACGATACCGATTGGAAGACAAGCGCCCAGAATCATAAGTCCTGTTGCAACATCTAACTCAGCACCGCCTCCGCCTAATAAACCAACTTTAGAAAGTGTAATGAAGGCAACCAGCAGACCGTAGATACCCTGTGTACCAGGCAGAAGCTGCATGATCAATACTTTAGCGAATTTGCTTGGATCTTCTGTTACAACACCTGACGCTGCCTGACCAGCAACACCTACACCATAAGCGGAACCACATCCTGCAAGAATCACTGCAAGTGCCGCTCCTAATAATGCCCATCCATTACCACTAATACTGCTTAACATAATTAATTTTCCTCCTTGATATCAACATATTTTGTTTTTGAATTAAATGGGTTGAACGCTCTTCCTCCGCCTTCGTAGAATTTCCCAAAGAACTCTACATACTGAAGACGACAGGTATGCACATAAGCACCCAGCAGGTTGATTGCTATGTTGAATACATGTCCTACCAGGAATACTACAATGAATATAATCACTCCTCCGATGCTCTTACCGCCCATGCTCGCCATCGAGTTGAATACCGATGCCATAACTCCTGTCGCAAGTCCAAGAGCCAGCAGACGAGAATAAGAGAGCACGTCACTTAACCAACCCGTAATATTATATAGATCATACGCGCCTAACGCGATACGCACGCCAAAGTTCTTACTGGATCTGCCTGAGAATAATAAGATTCCAACGGCTCCAATCATTGCGATCCATTTCGCTCCTTTGGCAATCACTGCCGGAAGCACGATCTGCTGACCTGCAATTCCTGCGAAGATCTCTGTCGGAAGCAACATTCCGATCAGCCCCAGAAGAAGCAGGAACCAGAATACGCAATCACATAAGAATCCCATATAATCTTTATCTCTCAGCGCTGAATAGCCCTTAAGTGCTAATCCTAAGAACAGATGAATCACACCGAATAACATCGAATATAACAGCATTCGCATCGGATCATCCAAAGGAACGAACCATAATGCCGGGATCGTCACTTCATGTCCAAAGAATGTCTTGGATATTACCGTAATCGCATCGCCAAAATATCCGCCGAACAGAATTCCCCATACCAGCGTGGAGAGTCCGCACCAGAAGAATAACTGTACAGACTTTCTTAAATTACGATCCATGCGCGGGAATTTCATCAGTGCGATTCCACACGCCAGGGCAACAATTAATCCATATGCCGCATCGGACAACATAATTCCGAACAGGATCACATAGCATATCGATGTAAAGAACGTCGGGTCCATCTCGCCTTTGCCGGGAAGACCGAATGATGCAAGTACGCCTTCCACAGATTCTGAGAACTTATTATTCTGAAGAAGTACCGGTGGTTCTTCCTCTTCTTTTACCTCTTCAATGTCAAGGACGCAATTATAACGCTCCCCAATTGCCTTCTCTATCTTAGAGACCATCTTTGACGGAATATATCCGCTTACTACAAATGTCCGCTGAGATTGCGGAAGCGTTCCAAGAACTTCATACTTCTCAGCACTCATCCGGAAATAATCCCCAATCATCCGAAGATCTTCCCTGTCATCTGCATAATTTTTAATCTCTTCTTCTTTGCCCTTAATCTCGCTATTCAGTTTTTGGATCTCTGCTTCCAGATCCGCTTTTCTTTCCGCCGGCACCTGATCTGTTACCTGCGAAGGTCTTGCGAATCCGCCTGCCCTCAAGGCTTCCTCCACTGCTCCCTCTTCTGCTCTTAGACAGAAGACGGTCAGATATACCGCATCCCTGTCCATATAGAGAATCTGTACATCAACAGCCTCCGTCTCGGGACTACGCTCTGCAATCTGTGCATACACGGATTCCAGCGTCGTCTCGCCAGGCATCGTTCCAAGCAGCATAGACACTTTCTTCGTACCGCTATAATTCATCGGTACACTTAAAGTAAGCCATGGACTAATTGACTCAATCTGATTCTCAAGTTTCAGAATGTTGGCCTTATCTTCAGCAATCTCTTTGCTTCGTGTCACCAAAACATTGGCTTTTTCAACCAGTTCTTCCTTCCGAGCAATTACGCGGTTGAATTGCTCTTTTTCAACCAGTTTCTTTCCTGCCAACCCCGATAGCATAGACCGCTTTTCCGGAGCGTAGGACTCCAGTATGGCTAATGCCTGTTCCGAAAGCTGCACTTTCTTCTCAAGTTCCTGCCTGTCACTTAAGGTATCCATCTTTTCAAAGCCTTCTTCATCCCCGGCAATCTGATCCATCTCAATAATACCCATGGACTGAATCTTCTCCAAGATAGCCTTACGGTCTTTTTTTAGCGCGCAGATACTAATTCTTTGCATCTGCAATACTGCCATAGCCGCATCCCTCCTTTTCTAGTATTCTTTTTTCAGCCATGTTAGAATTATATCAGTTCTGCAATAATCGCAGATACCGCTTCTGATTCTTTCGACAAAGCCGCTGCTTTTAGAGATGCTATCTCTTTCTCTACTTCAGCCAGCGCTTCTTGTTCCGACTTCTTACCCATTTCTTTTGCCGCATCAAGATTGGCTGCTGCTTTTGCTTTCGCTTCTGCTTCCACCTGCTCTTTTATACTTCCGGCTTCCGCAGAGGCTTTTTCAAGGATATCGGTACATGTTGCTTCAGCTTCTCTTACAATCTCTTCTGCTGCATTCTCCGTCTCCTTGATGGTTTTAATGGTTTCTTCTACCATCTGTTCACCACCTCTCTTGTTGTTAAAACAATACTGTAGTTAAAATTATAATATGGTTTTCTGGAAAAGTCTAGAAATTTGTTGCTTTTTCACAAAATCTTATCCTACAAGTTGATACATTTTTGTTAATTATCTAACATCTTCGTTGATTTCGAATCTTTCTTTTGACCTTTTACCACTCTAAATGATGCAGATGACCCTCCAGATTCATCCCTGCAAACCCATTCTGCCTGAGTGCTTCATATAAGACAATCGCTACAGAATTCCCCAGGTTCAGTGATCGGATATCTCCAATCATCGGAATCCGAATACAGTCATCTTTATGTTTTACCAAAATCTCTTCTGGTATTCCGGCACTTTCTTTTCCAAACATAATATAACAATTCGGCTCATACTTGACGTCTGTATATACGTTGGGCGCCTTTGTTGTTGCCATGTAGATCTTCGCTCCGGGGTTGCGTTCCAGAAAATCTTCATAGTTAATATATGTAGTTACGTCCAGATTACTCCAATAATCCATCCCGGCGCGTTTTAAGTTCTTTTCATTCAATCGAAAGCCTAATGGCTCGATGAGATGAAGTTTTGTATTGGTAGCGACACAGGTTCGTCCGATGTTGCCTGTGTTGGCTGGTATCTCTGGTTCAAACAGTACTATGTTTAGCATGATCTGACCTCCTAATCTTGGTTTCTGAGCCTGTCTATGAAATGTCCCAAGCGGCCGATTGCTTCTTTGAGATCTTCCAGAGAGTAGGCATAGGATACTCGCAGGTAGCCTTCGCCGCAATCTCCGAATGCGCTTCCTGGTACTACGGCTACTTTTTCTTCTTCCAGGAATCTGGTAGCGAATTCTTCGGAGGTCATGCCGAATTCCTGGATGTTCGGGAAGATGTAGAACGCGCCGAAGGGTTCAAAGCAATCTAACTGCATCCGCTTGAATTCATGCAGCAGGAATCTTCTTCTCTGATTGTATGCGGTTCGCATCTGTTGTACTTCATCATCGCAGTTTCTCAAGCCTTCAATTGCAGCATACTGGCTGTTGGTCGGCGCACACATAATTGCAAACTGGTGAATCTTCAACATCTGCTCTACGATCTTTTTCTGACCGCAGATGTATCCGAGTCTCCAGCCCGTCATCGCGAATCCTTTAGAGAATCCATTGATGACCAGTGTGCGTTCTTTCATTCCCGGCAAGGATGCGATGGATACATGGTCGTATTTGTATGTAAGTTCAGAATAGATCTCATCTGACAGCACAAATATATCATGTTTCTTCACCACTTCTGCGATCGGTTCCAGATCCTCTTTTGTCATAATTGCCCCGGTAGGGTTGTTCGGATATGGCAGAACCAATATCTTCGTCTTTGGTGTAATAGCTGCTTCCAGTTCTTCTGCCGTCAACTTGAATTCATTCTTCTGCTGCAGCGGAATGACTACCGGAACACCGTCTGCCAGGACTGTACACGGTAGATAGGATACATAACTTGGCTGCGGAATCAACACTTCATCACCAGGATCAAGCATCGCACGAAATGCAATATCAATTCCCTCACTTCCTCCTACCGTCACGATAATCTCACTGTCGGGATCATAGGAAACGCTAATCTTTCTCTGTAAATATTTACTTATCTCTATTTTTAAATCTTTTAAGCCTGCATTGGAAGTATAGAAAGTCCGTCCTCTCTCCAGAGAATAGATGCCTTCCTCGCGAATCCTCCACGGTGTGTCAAAATCCGGTTCTCCAACTCCCAGTGAGATTGCATCCGGCATCTCACTGACCAGATCAAAGAACTTGCGGATGCCTGACGGTGCAATGCCGACTACTTTCTTTGATAATGGGTCTCTCATTATGGTGTCACCAGCATCCTTTCTGATTTATTTTTCTTGAACATGATAGTTCCATGGTCTTTGTATTTCTTCAATATAAAATACGTCGAAGTACTGATTACATCTTCGATCGGAGATAATTTGCCTGAGACAAATCTTGAAACCTCCTGAAGCGTCTTTCCTTCCAGGGTTACTAACAGATCATATCCTCCGGATATCAGATAAACGGCTGTTACTTCCGGATAATTACAGATTCTCTCTGCCGTCTTATCGAACCCCTGATCTCTTCGCGGTGTCACACGAACCTCGATCAATGCATTCACATGCTCTTCTCCTGCCTTATCCCAGTCAATCAGCGTATGATAACCGCAGATAATCTTCTCCTTCTCCATCTGTGCGATCTCATTGGCAATCGTCACTTCGTCAGTTCCCATAAGAACTGCCAGTTCTCCCAGATCAACTCTGCTATTCTTCTCCAGATACTTCAATATCTGTTTCCTGATATCTTCCATCTTCTGCTCCTTTGCTATATATCTTCATAATCTCATCCGGCGCAGGTCGGTCTATGTACCGAACCTCTTCTCCGTTGTGAAGCATCTTATCATTGTTATCCGTCATCCGACCAATGACAGATGCTTCCACCTGTTCCCTTCGAAGCGCATCTGCCAGTGCTTCCCCATCGTCAGTTACCATCAGGAGACTTCCAACGGACGTTAACTGGTAAGGATTCAGCCTGTAATGCTCGCAGACCTCTATCGTCTCCTGCAGGACAGACAGTTTTCTCATGTCCAGTTCCAGTCCCGTATCGGCTTCTTTCGCCAGATTCCACAAAGCAGCCAGGATTCCTCCTTCTGTAATCTGACGCACGGCAGATACGCCCACGGCTTTTGCAACATCTATTTCTTTCAGGGCGAATATCTTCTCCCTGTAAGACAATATCTGCTTCATAAATGCCGGAGCGAATCTCTTCCTCAATTCTTGTTCTCTCTCATCCGCGATCCGTACCATGCCATCCATACCAGCCCATCCGGTAAGGACAACATCCTGCCCGGCTCGTCCAGTCTCCAGACACCACGGCTCGTCCTTTGGCGCTCGCGCAATACCCGTAACCGTAACCACAGGAATATTGACCACAGGGCTCTGCACACCCTTCACGCCAGTCAGTTCTATCCCCTGCTCTTTACAGGTATTCTTCATAATCTTCTCCATCGTACGAATCCTGGACTTATACGCATACTCCGGAATCGTAATCTGCACCTCAACACCCAGACACTTCCCACCAGATGCCGCCAACGAATTCACAACCGACGCAATCCCATGTATCCCAATCCCCTTCGACTGCCCACACACAACCGCCGTCTCGCTTAACAAATTCTCCGAATCTGTCCCTATCTTCATACACCTTCACCTCTAAATATACAGAACACCCCCGCTTCTCCCAAGCGGGGGTCCTTCCCCTAATATCTATATCCATTAAATAATTCAGAACCGCATACACAGCCGAACTACAACTGTGCCGCCTGAACAACCGCCTCATTGATCTTCCCCTGATCCTGGGTCGCAATTGCCGCTCTCACCAACGCCGCCGCTTCCGCATTCTCCGAAGCCGTCCCTACCTTAATGATCTGATCCGATTTCTCATATGTACTATAGTTAATCACATCCCGGCTGACTTCCACTCCATCCTGGTACACTATCTTCCACAACTGAGCCGTCTTACCGGTATGCGGACTTCCCGCATAACTTATGCTGCCAAGAGGTGCCTCTGCGTCCTCCTTGTAAGTGACCCCATAGTCATCCGTCGTAAGCGTTTCACTTTCAAAATCCACACTTCTTCCCGGATCACGGGTCTCTTTTCCATATATTGTAAACCTTAATTGATTCGCGCCATCAATCCCCGCCGCTATATAGATAGGGGTATCATAACTATTTTTAAATACAAAGTCCAGATAATCCCCTGCAATCGCCGCATCTCTGGAAGGTGACACATAATTTACCAGCATGGAGTGCGGATACCGCTCCACGACCTCCAGTTCTGCGAATAACACCGCATTATATAACGTCGTGGATACCTGGCAGATTCCTCCGCCAAAAGAGTCCACTACCTGCCCGTTCTCATAAGATCCTGCTTCTACATATCCATGCTCTGCATCATAAGGAGCCGTCTCATCATGAACCGACAGTTCTTCTCCCGGCATCAGTACTTTGCCATTCAAATGATCCACACCCGTCTTAAGGTTCTGCCATCTCTCGCCTCCGCCTGCATCTGTAGAAAATGTTCCCAATTCATCCTGTATGGTCTGTAGGTCTTCCTCCGTGACCTTCGGCTTCTCTTTCTTCAAAACCATCTTAACGGATAGGTCTTCATGTTTCCACTCATGATTCAATGCATTCTCAATCTCAGATAAGGAAGATTCTATATTAACGGTCTTTCCTTCCTGTTCCTTGGTAATCCGGAATCCGCCTGCACTCTTCTCAATCGCTGCATCTACCGCATGATCCGCCAGCGGCACCACGCGCTCTGTAATAATGGCACCAGCCCTTTCCTCATCCAATATAAAATTCTCCGCCAGCGTCAGTCTCTCTTTAGAAAGTCTTTTTAACTTCCGATAACGTCCCCAGATGCTGCCCTTTTTTCCATAATTTACCGCTTTTTGTATCGTCTTATCTATATCCTGATATGCAAGCCCCAGTTCCTCCAATGTTGCGTTCGCAGATGTATCTCCCACTTTCATGGTCACCACCTTCGCCTGGTCTTCTGCCAGATGCTGCTGTAACGCTTCCTTTGCTTCCTTCTGAGTCATCCCGGATACGTCCATGTCTCCGATAAAGATATTGTCGCAGATCTTATCTTCCGGGAATTCCCCCACATAGTGATGCAGAATTCCATATGCAACGCCTAAGATAATGAAAGCACACACGCAAAATAGACCTGCAAGCACTCTCCTTCTTCTCCGTCTTGCTTTGGATATCTTCTTCCTCTTGCGTCCCGTTTTCTGTCTACGATACTCTCCTGCCATTCTAATCCCTCTATATCTCTCTGATAACTAACACTACACCATCAGATATGGTATGATCGTGGTTGCAACCATAGCCACTATGACAACCATGATCACAATCGCTATAATTCTCCTAGTCTTTCTGTCGTTAAAATTCATACAACTACCTTCTTCTCTCTTGATACTTCACTACATTTTATACTCTTTGCAATATTTTTGCAAGAAACAATTCTGGCACTTCGGGCTCCTTGCCGTACAGATCGTCCTGCCAAACGTTATAATCTGGATATTATACAGAATCCAATGATCCTTGGGAAGTTCTTTCATCAGATCCATCTCTATCTTCTCCGGGTCCTGATTCTTCGTAAGACCCAACCGGTTAGAGATCCGCTTCACATGAGTATCTACCACAACACTCGGATCATGATAGATATTACCCCGAATCACATTGGCAGTCTTCCTTCCCACACCCGCCAGCGAAGTCAGATCTTCCAGTGTATGCGGAACTTCTCCGTCGAATTTATCCCTGATATCCTTCATGCAGGCAATGATATTCTTCGCTTTATTATGGTAGAATCCCGTGGGCTTAATATCCTGCTCCAGTTCTTTTAAGTCCGCCTCAGCAAATGCTTCTACCGACGTGTACTTCTGAAACAGATCCGCCGTCACAATATTCACTCTGGCATCCGTACACTGCGCACTCAGCATAGTTGCAGCCAAAAGCTGCCACGGAGTCTCGTAATTCAGATAGCATACATATTCGGTTCCATACTGTTCATCCAGCAGTGCCAGTATCTCTTTCGTTCTTTTTTTCATGATATCTCCTTATCTATGTAATCTGCTTTCTCTATCCTTCACAGTGTTTTCTCTTCTCTTTATAAAGTTTCTGTGCTTCTACTGCGCAAGTTCTTGCATCCTGACTCAAAGGATTCCGCTCCTGATAATCGAACAGAATGTATTCCCCAAGATAATCAAAATATTCCAGATGGGTCATCTTACGCATCTGATTCCTGTCATAACCAGCATATGTCGGAAGATACTCCCGCATCTCTTCCTCATTTTCATAAAATGCCCTTAACTGTTCTTTGGACACCTTATACTCTCCGGCGAATTCCGGGCGCATCTTCGCATTCTCCCGAAGATAATAATCATACGTTAACAATTCCCGGTAATACTCCTTCTTTGCCTCATGGTTTCTTTTAATATATTCCAACAGGATCTCATACCTGGCGCTTCGCTTATGCTGGATGCTGCCAAGATTCTTCTCCTCATAAAACCCGCGCAGCTCATCGTACATTCGGAACGCCGAATCATACTCTCCCTCCAGCGCTTCCATAGTATAGGTAAACTGTCTGCTATTATAATATACCTCTACCATCTCCTCTATGCCCTTCAGCCGGATTACATCCTCATAGATCAGCCACTTGGTATATAAGACCTCATAAGGCGGCTTACTCTTATAGACCAGTCCATACGCTTCTTTTTGCTCTTCCATATAAGATCCCTTCAGAACTTTCAGGAATCCCAATTGCAACTGTTCCGGTTTCAATGCATAGACATCATCAAACGAACGGGCAAAACTATGGATATCTTCATATGGAAGCCCTGCAATAAGATCCAGATGCTGATGAATATTCCCACTCTTCCGGATTCTATTCACAATCTTCGCAACCTTCGCAAAATCCATCGTCCGGCGTATCTCCCGGATGGTATCCGGGTTCGTAGACTGTACCCCGATCTCTAATTGCACCAGTCCCGGGCGCATGCTCTCCAGAAGCCGAAGTTCCTCTTCATTCAAGAGATCGGCTGCCACCTCAAAATGAAAATTCGTAATTCCTCTGTCGTGTTCTACAATATAGTTCCAGATAGCCATCGCATGATCATGCTTACAGTTGAATGTCCGATCCACGAACTTCACTTGCGGCACTTCATGGTCGATAAAGAACTGTAATTCCTTTTTTACCAACTCCAGATTCCGGAATCTCAGTCGCTTGTCCACAGACGAAAGACAATAACTACAGGAAAACGGGCATCCCCGGCTGCTCTCATAATAGACAATCTTGTGTTCAAAATCTTCAATCTGATGATAGATAAATGGCACTTTGCTTAATGCCATAACCTGACGCCACGGCTGTACCTCCACATCTCCTTTTGAATCTCGGAAGGTAATCCCGTCAATCCTTCGCAGGCTTTCATCTGTGCCTCCCTCTTCACGATATGCCCTGCACAGCCTTGCGAATGTCTCTTCTCCTTCCCCTTTCATAACACCTTTCACTTGGGGAAGACGCCCCAGAACATCTTCCGAGTCATAGGATACCTCCGGGCCGCCAAGCCAGATTGGCAGACCCTGTCTTAATTTCCCCAGTTCCCGGATAAGATCCTCGATATATTCCAGATTCCAGATATAGCATGAAAAACACAGGACATCCGGCTTACGCTTATAGATGTCCATGAGAATATCATCTTTCTGCTGGTTAATCGTATATTCCGCCAATTCAACCCCTTCATCCTGCGAATATGCTTTCAGGCTGTACACGGCAAGGTTCGAATGTATGTATTTGGCATTCACAGCCACCAATAATATCTTCATGTTTATCTCCCAATCTCCATTATCATATGACATGGATGATTTTTGCCTGAATTATAACATGCATCATCCAAAAAGTCAGTACTATAACACAAGGTTTTTCCTTACCCCATTGACATTTCGCTTAAAATAATGTAAATTAGAACTCGTGCAGCCGGGGTGTTAGCGGTACCTTGTACCTGCAATCCGCTATAGCAGGGGTGATATTGCGCAGAGGGCATAGATTTGTAGAGCTGCCCTTGACAAGTGGCGTCGAGGCTTGGGTCTTACGCGACGGAATTCTGTGAATCGTGTCAGGTCGGGAACGAAGCAACACTAAGCAGAACCTTCCGGGTGCCGTAAGGGTGCCTGGGCTGAGTTAACTGTTAAGGTAACGTCTGGGAATCTACGTTCGAAGCGCAATGCACAAAGAAGAGCATATGATAAGAGGGTATCCGCATCGTCATCTTACGACTTTGGAACACCCTCTTTTTATTTTACTTTTCTCTTTTCTTCGCTTCCCGCAATTCCTTGAAAAATGACTTCATCATCTGGCTGCATTCTTCTTCCATTACCCCGGTTGTCAGTTCCACCTGATGATTGAATTCCTCCATCTGGAGCAGATTCAGAATAGAACCTGCGCACCCGGCTTTCGGGTTCATACAGCCTACTACCACTCTGGTCATCCGGGATTGTACAATCGCGCCGGAACACATCTGGCAGGGCTCCAGAGTCACATACATGGTGCATTCTTCCAGACGCCAGTCATTCATCTTCCTGCTTGCTTTTTTAATTGCAATCAGTTCTGCATGTGCCAGTGTATTCTTATCCGTCGTCCTTCTATTATAGCCGCGCCCGATAATCTTATCCTGATATACAATGACGCATCCAATCGGGACCTCACCGATCGCATAGGCTTTTTTCGCCTGTTTGATCGCTTCTTTCATGTATTTTTCGTCTATACTCTGCATCGTACTTCTCCATATATCCATCGTTATATTCTGATGATTCATCACCTGGGCGGCTGTCTTTTGACATAGCGGCACCAGTATCCGAACTGCTCCTGGTCATTCTTCTCTTCCTCTGTAAGTTCTATACGGATATCCCGAATCGGAACAAATTCCGAGAAGCCAAATGCCCCCGCCGCCTTTGCCTCCTGCGGATGATAGATGCCAGGCACGCCAAGCCTTAACCGCTCTCCATCATCCAGAAGCACAAGATGATGGTAATTATAATATCCATGCAGCAGAAAACTATTATTGGACCACTTCCATTCACATCTTGGAAGACGCGCCAGTTCACTGCGCTGGATCTTAGAGCACTTAAAAGGGCTGGCAGGCTGCGCCTCGGATGAAGAATCGCTTTTTACGTTCTCCGCACATGCCTCTTCCATCATCTGCACCTCTTCCCCCTCTTCAGACGGAGAATTTTCTGGTTCCATCTTTTCTTCCGAAACCTTATCTGTCGGCATATCTTCTGAGGATGTGTTCTCTGAAGGCACCTTTTCCGGCGCTTCCGCCTCTGGTATCTCCTCCATACGCTCTTCCCGCTGCGTCACTTCCTGCCGCATTCGTTCCTCTAGCCCTTCCGGCTTCTGCCGCCATACGCGCATATGCTCTATATCGACAGGCATGTCATCCCACACAGCAGCATATCTGTGTCCCGTCTCACTCTCTAGGATAATCCCGTTGATCCGCGTGAAATTCCCCGGCACTCCAACATCCTCTTTCGTATAATACAGCCTGTAATTAATGGCAGGGTTCACATTATCCACTGTTCCCTGCCATATGCCTACGCATTCATCACCATCTTCATAGAACAGATAGATGCTCAACTTCTTCTCGCCTTTCATGTGCAGCCCTTTGCCATGTATATGTACCGCACACTCCTCTTCACCTTGCTCTACTTTAATGAAACCCACATTGCGTAGTCTTCTTCCCTGGTTATATTCGTACAGATAACGAATAAAACGCTTCAAACCTTCACTTCCAATCCTGGTTTATTTATCACAATCTATTCTCCAGGATTGTAAAAAATGCATACTTTATTTTCTTATATATGAATCGCCTATATAATCGCCTTCAACTCCTGATACAATCTCTTGGCATAACTGTCCGTCATTCCACAGATATAATCCGTTACCAGAAGCAGCCTCAGATACAACTTCTCAATCTCCGATTTCCCTTCCGCCTGATAATGATACGCCCGCTTATAATTGCTTGAAATAAAAGATACCATCCTCGCACTGATTGCATCCATCTGCTGCGTGTGGTCATCATACTTCACAACTGAGGTCATGAACTTATCCATTAAGAAATCCAGCATCGTCCCTTCTGTCACTTCCATCCGGTAGATTGCTTCCGCTGTGAACACTTCGCGAAATGCCAGATCTCCCAGAAGATCCATTAATTTCTCCGCAAATGTCTGATAGAAAAGGTCATGTCCGTAAGTCCCCTGCATAATCGCCTGATAATTGGAGGTGAATCCATATGTCGCACAACTGATCAGGAATCCCTGCACCCGGATAATCCAATTCTTAATCGCATACTCTTCCGGGTTCTCCACATGTTTCTCTTTCCCGCGCAGATACAGTTCTGACAATTTATCCGCCGGCTGAAATCCACCGCTTCCTGCACCCGAATATGTCTCCTGCAATTCTGTCAGTTCATCCAATAATTTATAATACGTCAAAAATCCCTTGATATATGCATCCTCAATATCCGCCGTCTTATAAGCAATATCATCCGCCGCCTCCAGAATGAATGTCAGCGGATGTCTCTTCCCATTCGTCCCCGTCTCTCTGGAAACCTCTTCATATATCTCCTGATCCGCAAAATAATATCCCAGTTTCTTATCCTTGATATTACCGGACTTCTCATTGATTTCCACAGAAGACACCGGATATTTCACAATCGTACTGAGAAGGGCATAGGTAAGATTCATCCCATTCTCATCCACTAGAAAATGCAGTTTGCTCACCAGCCTCAGTGCCTGTGCATTGCCCTCAAAATGATAGAAATCTTCCCGCATCTGCGGTGTCAGAATCTGATCAATCGGTGTTCCATGATACTGAAGCGCCGACAGATTCTTCCGAAACCAATCTCTGATTGCATCTTCCCCAAAATGTCCAAACGGCGGATTCCCAATATCATGAATCAGCCCCGCACACTGAAGAATACTGCATATCTCCTCTTTCATCCTCGGAGTGAAACTCGAATCTTTCTTATATACCAATATATTTTCTCCAATATTCTGTCCCAGAGATTTGGCAAACGAGGACACCTCCAGTGAATGTGTCAGCCTCGTTCTGATAAAGTCGCTCTTATCCAACGGGAATACCTGAGTCTTGTCCTGTAGACGGCGAAATGACGCACTGCCAATAATCCGATGGTAGTCCTTCTCGAATTCACTGCGCAGGTCAGAATTCCTGGTATATCGATTCTTTGCCGAACTTCCTCTATTTCTCTTCGTTGATAATAACTGCTCCCAGTTCACTTACGTTCAACTCTCTTCCTGCCATTCTCTAATCCAGATAGATCGGCGGATCATAATCCTTGCCAAGGAGCATCTTCTTTCTCTCCTGATATCCAAGAAATGCCCACTCCGTCATATCTGTCCACGCATGATTGCTTCTGTCATACACCTGCACATAACCAATTCTCGTCGGATGCATACGCACACTGTTGGACTGATACTCTCTTCCGGTATATGGATTCACATCACCATTGACAAGATCTTCTTCCTCCTGGCTTTCCTGCATATAATCTTCCTGTATGGATTCTTCGTCCATATATTCTGCAGATTCTTCGTCTACATAATCTTCCTGCACATACGCCTCTTCTGCATAACCTGTATCTGCATCATCCTCTGTATATCCATCCGCATACTCATCTGTAACATACTCAGTCTGCCGATCATCTTCATACTCAGCCTGTGTAACTTCCCCATTATACAGCTCCCGCTCGTCTTCTTCCACTATGTATTCATCCTGAGCATGTGGTTCTTGTTCTTCCTCTTGGCGAGACAAATCTTCTGTTGGCTGCGTGACTATCGACTGCGAAACTGTCGATTGTGGAACTTCCTGCTTCTTCTTACGCCGCTTCAGATAGGCTCTCCATCCACGGACTTTCTTCTCAGGCTCTTCTTCTATAACTGATGTCTCGTCTGATACCTCTTCTTGTGGCTCATCCGGATACTCTTCCGCTATCTGCTCTGACGATTCTCTCGGGACCTCTTCCTGTTCCCCCGTTGACAACTCCTCTGTCGACGCCTCATAACCAGCCTCCTGATGATCCGCCACAGACTCTTCTATAGATTCCTCATATCCTGAAGTCTCATACTCCGAAGTCTCGTACTCTAATGCGTCATGCTCTGATGCATCATATTCTGATGTACTGTAATCCGCCTCCGGCAGTTCTGCATTCTCTGCCTCTGCCAATGGCATCTCCTCAACCGGCTCCTCTTCGGGCGGCAGTTCCGCATTCCCCTCCAAGGCATCCAGGACTTCGTGAATCTCCACAAGTTCGCCAATCGTAATATCCCTTTCATGAGCCACTGGCGCCGCTTCCGCGGATGCCTTCTCCTGTCTGTCTTCTATATTATTATGTGTTCTTTCTGTTGGAATACTTTCACCCAGAATACTTAATTGAAACGGGCATCCGAGGATCTCCGCGATCATACGCATATCCTGCTCCTGAAAATTATCCCTGCCCAGTCTCTGTGTCAGATTCTGGCGGGACATCTTCTTCCCGGTCTGCGCTTCAATCGTCTCAGCGAGTTCCTTAATCGTCATACCCTTACGACTCAAGATAATTTTGACTTGCTCCCCAAACGTTAAATCCAGCATTGCTTGTCCTCCTTATTCAATTACTTTTGTATACTCACCCATCAGGCTTAATCTTTCGTTTCTGTAAACTATTCTATTTCTTGATAAACCTAACTTTTTCCCTCACTTTATTCTAACAAATACTTAAAAACCCGTCAACCAATGCCCTGAAGAAATTATGCACAAGGAATCTATTTTTCCATTATATTAACTACCAAATTTTTGTAAAATCTTTTGATTTTTCTGTACATTTCTCATAAAATATTAATTTTTTCTAAAATTGCTATTTACAAATCTCTCCGTCCGTGTATAATAAAGGTCATCAAAAACAAGGGCGTTTTCCTTCGGGAAGATGCCCTTACTTTTTATATCATAGGCAACTTCGTTCCCTATGATATAAACCCCTCCGGGGGATCGCACTGCGGCGAAGTAGAAGATGTCGCTAAGGCAACCCCGCAGGCGGAGAATCCTGCAAATCAGGATTCTATTTCATAAAGGAATTAAGGAGGTAAGTGCTATGAAGAAACTGGAGATTATCATTCAGCCGGAGAAACTGGAAGACTTAAAATCAATTCTTGACGAAAGCAGCGTAAACGGTCTGATGATTAGCAATGTAATGGGTTACGGCAATCAAAAGGGACACAAGAAAGTGTACCGCGGTGCAGAATATAATGTAAATCTTCTTCCGAAAGTAAAAGTTGAAACTGTGATCGAACCGGATGTTGCTGAGATGCTGATTGAAAAGATCGTATCTGAGATTCGTACCGGTACATACGGTGATGGCAAGATCTTCGTATATGAAGTAGAAGATGCAGTTCGTATCCGTACCGGCGAGCGTGGATCGGATGCTTTATAAAATCCTGATCCCAGCAATCAGACAACTCAATACCGCAAACTATCAAAGGAGATAATCGCGAAAATAAAAAATTGCAGTTATCTCCTTTCTTATTCCATTTTACGTAAATGAGGAGGTAATTATATGGATTTAGCAACTTTAATAGGAAATGGCATGGATGCCACAGAAGCAGCCGGTCTGCTTATGAATGTCATGTGGACCATGGTCGGTACAGTACTCGTATACTTTATGCAGGCCGGATTCGCAATGTGTGAAGCAGGTTTCACAAGAGCCAAAAACACTGGCAATATCTTAATGAAGAATATGATGGATTTCGTTCTTGGAAGTTTGTTCTTCTTCATATTCGGATTCGCGATCATGCATGGAACCGACTGGAACGGAATCATCGGAATCAAAGGTTTCTTCAATCCAACTTCACTGGCAGATGCGGACGGTATGTTTAACGGCCTCCCAATCGGAGTCTTCATGATCTTCCATACGGTGTTCTGTGCAACAAGTGCAACTATCGTATCCGGATCTATGGCAGAGAGAACTAAGTTCGCAGCATACCTGGCGTACAGCGCAACAATCAGTATCTTCATCTACCCGGTATCCGGACACTGGATCTGGGGCGGCGGCTTCTTATCTCAGTTAGGATTCCACGATTTCGCCGGATCTACCGCAGTACATATGGTCGGCGGTATCTGCGCACTGGTTGGCGCTAAGATCCTCGGACCTCGTATTGGAAAATACGACAAAGACGGCAAAGCAAGAGCCATCCCAGGCCACAACCTTCCAATCGCAGCACTCGGCGTATTCATCCTGTGGTTCTGCTGGTTCGGATTCAACTGTGGTTCTACTACCGCAGCATCTACAAGCCTTGGTCATATCGCTATGACTACAAACCTTGCAGCAGCAGCGGCAACATTACTGGCTATGATCGTAACATGGGTTCGCTATGGCAAACCTGATGTATCCATGACATTCAATGGCTCCCTTGCCGGACTTGTAGCGATCACAGCAGGCTGTGATGTGGTAAATGAATGGGAAGCAATCATCATCGGTGTTCTTGCCGGCATCCTGGTTGTATTCTCTGTAGAGTTCTTCGATAAAATTGCCAAGATTGATGACCCGGTTGGTGCCATCAGCGTACACGGTGTATGCGGTGCTTTCGGAACAATCCTGACCGGTGTCTTCGGAAACGGCTACACACTCGGAACTCAGCTACTTGGCGTTGCAGCAACAGCAGCATTCGTATTCGTTATGGCATTCATCGTATTTACGGTCATTGATAAGACAATTGGTCTTAGAGTTACCAGAGAAGAAGAAATCGACGGACTCGATGTTCACGAACATGGTTCTTCTGCTTACGCAGATTTTAACTTTAGAATCTAGTCCATGGCACATAGATTTCCCACTCTATCAATATCAAGCGGACGGGGAGCAGTTGTATCATTACAACTGCTCCCCGGTTTTGCCATACCTCTGACACATTCGCACAGATGCGTTACCATCACAGCACCATCTTCCCATTCAATTCCCGAACCACGGTTTCATCCATCTTCATGATCTCCCTGTCATATGTAAGAATCCCGTTCACCTCTTCTTCAACATCTGACAATTGCGTATACACCGTAGCAGATAGCCCCTTCACAATATTCGGAATCACTTCTCGTTCTATCCACTCCTGATACCCATGCGTCAGTTCTTTCTTCTTAACATATATCCTGTATCCATACACCTTCTTATACATCCGATGCCCCGGCACACTTAAGGAATATCCGCCGAATTCCGTAAGCGCCGTCACTCTTCGTTCCGGACGTATTTTCAGCGGGAAGAAATAATCATGAATACTCCGGATATCCCCGCCTCCCTGATCAAACCAACCACTTGCCTGATCGATCAATCTGGAATCATCAATCTCCCTCGCGATCCGGGTCACCACATCCGCATGGAACTGCCCCCAGCCCTCATTGAAGATTACCCACGTCACAATCGAAGGATGATTATACAGGTGATGCATCGTCCTTCGCATCTCGTGGACGAATTGCCTCCTTCCCCGCTCTTCCTTTCGACCAAGCAACCTCAAATGAGAATCTTTCATTTTAATATGAAGAAACTCCATCGCCGTTGCCATATAAGTAACATGCCACGCCTTGTATGGTCTTCCTCCATTCACCATATCCTGCCACACCAACATCCCAAGACGGTCACAGTGATAATACCATCTCTGCGGCTCAATCTTCAGATGCTTCCGCAGCATATTAAATCCCAGATCCTTCATCGTCCGGATATCATAGACCATAGCCTCGTCACAGGGCGGCGTATACAGACCATCCGGCCAATATCCCTGATCCAGCACTCCTTTTTGAAAATACGGCTGGTTATTCAGATACATTCGAGGGATTCCTCTGCCATCCTTCTCCACGCTAATCTTACGCATGGCAGCATAACTTTGGACACAGTCTTCACCCATTCTGACTTCTATACTATATAGATATGGATCTTCAGGACTCCAACTATGCATATACGGCAACGGTATGTCTACGCATCTCCCTGTTATTCCTTCTGCCTGAATCGGCTGCATATCCTCAGAATACACCATAACGGATATATTTTCCCGAAAACGAGAGTTCACTTTTATACGGAGAATTTTCTTATCATATAAGGGCATTGTAACAATATCTTCAATATGTTGATCCGGAACAAGTTCCATCCACACCGTCTGCCAGATTCCACTCTGCGCCGTATAGAACATACCGCCTCTGTTCAATCTCTGCTTTCCCCTACTATAATAGGAAGCATCACTGTAGTCCCTGACCATCACAACCAGTTCATTCGCCTCTTCCTCTAAAGCATCTGTCACATCCACGGAAAATGGCAAATAACCACCCAGATGCTTCTTCAGAATCTTTCCATTCACGTAAACGACCGCATACTGGTCCACCGCGCCAAAATTAAGAATCCATCTCTTTCCCTCTTCCGGCTTAACCTGAGATGGCAGCATTCTGCGATACCAAAGATATTCCGCCGGCTTCAACTGCCGGTTCACCCCCGACAGAGACGCCTCCGGCGAAAACGGAACCAGGATCTCACCATCATAATCCTGCGGCATCCCGTCCTCTATGGCAATCACATATTCCCAGACTCCATTCAGATTCACGTAACTCTCCCTCCGAAGCAGTGGTCTGGGGTACTCCTCCAATACGTGCTCTCTATCAATCTGCTCTGTCCATCTTGTCTTCAATTGCTTCATACACATTCCCCCGTATGTCTTCCTACTATAAATCCATCACATGAAGTTCTTCATCAATCTCGCAATCCGTCGTACAGACTGCCATTCTGGCATTCATCCCTGGTTTCCTATATTCCTTAAAATAATACTTCTCCGGGAATTCCTCCGGCCATCTTAAGAGAACCGGTCCTGCATTCTTCTCCCATCCGATCTCAAAAGAACGCGTATCCAGAGCCATCCCCCGCCGTGTCGCCTTCATAAAACTCTCCTTCATCACCCAGTAACGATAGAACAACTGCGTCTGCTTTTCCCCGCTTTCATTCATAATATGCTCATATTCCCCCGGACAGAAGAATCTCTTTGCCACATTCTCCCTGAACTCCTTCACTTCCTCCAGGTCACACCCCACCTGTGTCCCCGGGATGTCACTATATGCACACATCACATAATCCCCCGAATGCGACAGGTTATACACTGCCCCCTCCGGCACATCACACGTCTCCTTCACCTTCTCCCACAAACTCCACACCCCAACACTCTGCACCTTATCCTTCACAAGCCTGCACCGATCCACCTTCTCCTTCCGCCACCCCGGAAGCCTCCCATAATACTCCCAATACGTCTCTTCCGCCAGCAAAGCCCGAACATCCGCCACCCAGACCCTTACCATATCACTTACACCCCTCTCCCATTCTTTTTTCCGCTCTCAAGCCACTTCTATACTATAAATTCTATTATAAAATCCTCTCCCCCATTTTACAACCCACACATCCCCACAGGACTGTGTCCCCCTCTGCATCCTTTTTCTCATTTACACGTAACAGTTCAGCCCGCGCCATTCGCAAAACGCATCTGCGATGCTTCTCCGCTGCTACGCAGCTCTTTTTGCTCATAAAATGGCGCTCTGCTCATAAGCCGGATTGTGTGTTCATTCATGCAAGCATGATTCGCCCACAATCCGGCTTATGGCTGAACTGTTACTCATTTACAAATTATTTTCCCCAAAAGTGTTGACAACCATTTTTCGTTGCGGTAGACTAACATTAGTCTTTTTCGCACTTTAAACAACTAAAATTTTACAGTACGAATATTGCACTGATTTCGTATTCTACATATGGAGGAACATAAATTATGATCATTGTATTAAAACCACGCATTACAAAAGACGATGTCTCCCGTGTGGAACAGATGATAAAGAGACGTGGACTGGACACACATATTGTTGAAGGTGCCGGCCAGACCATTATCGGATGTATCGGAGACACCACTAAGATTGATTCCAAACTTTTCGAGGTTGACTCATCCGTAGACAAAGTTATGCACGTTCAGGAGCCATACAAACTGGCGAACCGTGCTTTCCACCCGGAAGATTCTATCGTTGATATCTCCGGTGTCAAAGTCGGCGGAGATAATCTTGCATTGATCGCAGGACCATGCTCTGTAGAATCTTTTGAGCAGGTATTAGAGATTGCCAAGGCAGCCAAGGCTTCCGGAGCCAACCTGTTAAGAGGCGGCGCTTTCAAACCTAGAACCAGCCCATATTCTTTCCAGGGTCTGGGACTTGAAGGACTGGATATCTTATGTGAAGTCAAGAAAGAGACCGGACTTCCAATTGTAACAGAATTAATGTCACCTGATTATCTGGACATATTTAACGAGAAAGTAGATTTGATTCAGATTGGTGCCCGCAATATGCAGAATTTTGATCTTTTGAAGCAATTAGGACAACTTGACCGTCCAATTCTTCTGAAGAGAGGCTTAAATGCTACTTACGAAGAATGGATTATGTCCGCAGAATACATCATGGCATCCGGTAACGAGAATGTTATCCTCTGCGAACGTGGAATCCGTACGTTTGAAACTTATACAAGAAATACTCTGGATCTTCAGAGTATTCCGGTACTGCGCAAACTTACACACCTTCCGGTTATCGTAGACCCAAGCCATGCCGGAGGAAAATGGTGGCTGGTAGAGCCTATGGCGAAAGCGGCTATTGCTGCCGGCGCTGACGGACTTATGATCGAAGTTCACAACAATCCGGAATGTGCATTGTGCGATGGCGCTCAGTCCCTGAAGCCAGCAAAATATGATACACTTATCAAAGAAGTTGCTCAGATTGCTGAAGTAATCGGGAAACACATGTAATTCGAATACATTTAACTAAAATATATCTTATTCAGGAGTAATATTATGAAACTGATGGTTAATCTGGGAAAAAACAGTTATCCCATTTATATTGAAAACAACATATTATCCCAGGCTGCTGCTTACATAAGCGAAGTATTTACCGGAAAGAAGATTATGATCGTCTCAGATGACAACGTATATCCTCTGTATGGACAGCAGCTTACAGATGCACTGTCTCAGACGTATGATTGCTATCATCTGGTACTTCCACATGGGGAATCTACCAAAGATTTTCAGATGCTTCCTACGGTATACTCAGCCCTTTTGGATGCCAAATTATCCAGAAGCGATCTGATCATCGCTCTTGGCGGCGGTGTCATCGGCGACCTGACCGGGTTCGCCGCTTCCAGTTACCTAAGAGGAGTGAAACTGGTTCAGATTCCGACTTCACTGCTTGCACAGGTAGACTCTTCTGTTGGCGGCAAAGTTGCAGTAGACCTGCCTCAGGGCAAGAATCTGGTTGGTGCATTCTACCAGCCTTCGCTGGTACTGATCGATCCACTCGTATTGAATTCGCTGAACAAACATTTTATCAGCGATGGTATGGGCGAAGTGATAAAGTACGGATGTATTAAAGACGCCGAATTATTTCACATCCTGGAATCGCACGATTCTTTCGAAGAACTTAAGGAAGAATTACCAGCCATCATTTATCGCTGCGTCGATATTAAGCGGATTGTTGTGGAGCATGACCAGTTTGACACTGGAGAGCGTATGCTCCTGAACTTCGGTCACACTCTTGCTCACACAATAGAGCAATATTTTAATTATGAAAGAGAGAGCCACGGAGAAGCCGTTGCTATCGGCATGTACCAGATTACAAAACTTGCCGAAGACCAAGGCCTAACCCCAATCGGAACTGCCGATCGTATTCTGAATGTATTGAAGAAATACGGGATGCCTTATGAGTGCCAGTTACCGCTTAGGGAACTGACGAACGCTATCACTCTTGATAAGAAGAATCTGAACAACAAGTTGAATGTAATTCTATTACATGATATTGGGTCCAGTTATATCTACCCAACAACTATAGAATTCTTTAACCGGCATAATAAAAACATATAACTATAGAATCCCTTAAAAAGAGCCACATGCGATATTGCATATGACTCTTTTTTAATTTTCGTTCTTTAATTGTTAACAATTAGTTCGTATTTTCATCACACTTTTATCACAGTTTCTGCGTATACTATAATTGTTCGAAAGAACAAAATTCTTTTTCATAACTTTTTCCTCAGGGCTGCACTCCTCCCAATTTGCAGTCCTTTTTAATTGCATTTTTATGCTTAGCCTTTCAATCCGCTCAAGGTAATCCCCCTTTAATCGCCTGACGCATGATAAAGACTCCGAAAGCAGTCGGAAGCGGAAGGGTAATACCAAAAAAACTTTATTTCCAATTTGGTACTTTTTGGTACTTCACTTGATTTTCAAGCACGTCCATGTTATACTACTCCACGTTGCAAAGCCCTCAAAACCAAGGTCTTATGGGGCTTGCCGCCGATTCCCGGCGTAACCCAGATACCTGCGGTATCTGAGTCTCGCGGCATTCGCCGGATGAATATGCAAGCATATTCGCCCGACTCATTGCTTCGCGGAAATGCACCGTGTGTTCGAGACCTTCCACACGTAAAACAAAACTAAAGGAGAACAAAATCATGAAAAAACAGAACATCAACTTTCTAACCCAGGCAGCCATGATCGCTGCCATCTATGTGGTGCTCACTTATGTATTCGCACCATTTTCTTTCGGAGAAGTCCAGGTAAGAATTGCCGAAGCGCTTACCATCCTTCCAGCATTCACCCCAGCCGCTATTCCCGGTCTGTTCGTTGGATGCCTGATTGGTAACATCTTAGGCGGAGCAATCCTCCCAGACATCATCTTCGGAAGTCTTGCAACCCTAATCGGCGCAACCTTCACCTACACACTTCGAAGTAAAAATCAGTTCCTGGCACCACTGCCTCCAATTGCGGCTAATACAGTTATCGTGCCATTCGTGCTGTACTATGGATACGGCGTAGCACTGCCAATTCCATTCATGATGCTGACCGTTGGAATCGGAGAGGTATTATCTTGCGGAGTTTTGGGAATGGTGCTGTACTTTGCATTAAAGAAATATAAGAATATTATTTTCCGTCCAATCGGAGGAAGAGCTTAATCAAAAAGGGACACGGCAATTTTAAATAGGGACGGGGGAAATCTCAATTTCCCCCGTCCCTATTTGCTATCCGATGTACGTATTGCCGCTTCCTGTGGTCATCTGATCCATCTGTTCATACGAAACACTTAAACGTTCCCCACTCGCCACATCAATATAAACCACATTCGTATCACTATACCCAATCAGAATTACTGCGCTATCCGCACTCAGCATTCCAATCACCGGGATATCCCGATTCAGGACATACAATAGTTCTTCTGTCGTACACCCTGTAAGATCAAGGCATCTGCCGCCATTTAGGTCCTTTACAATATCCACTGGCGCCTCATTCTGCTTCAACCTGTTACTCATCGTCTGGATGATTTCTTCTTTCCCACTGACCTCATACCTAAGATCCCGGTTGCCTCTTTCCCAGACATACGACTGGTCGGAGTCTACCACGACACCGTTGTACGAATTCGCCTGCTGGATTGCTTCTCCAGCCTTGTCGTAGATTCCCTGCAATTCTCCATAGCCATACACATAATATCCACCCGTGCTGCTGACATCATCGAAACTAACCGTTACCGGATTCTCAAACATAATCTGTTTCGGCTTTAGTATCTTCGGCTCTTTATCGGAAATACCGTCATTATAGGCAAGCCTTACCTGTGACTCTTTTAATTCTGTAACATAGGACTCCAGATAGATATTGCTCTTTTCCTTCTCCTCGTTATTCGTAATGTAATCCGAAGCAATACCTGTATAAGTCCCTCCGTTCTTTGTCACCCGGTTCAGGGTTATCATATTATCCTCGAATGTCGCACCAAGCACATAGGTTTCATCCACCTGATAGGTCTTAACAATCTCGCTCTTGCTATTCTGTATCTCGATCTTATACATCGGAACTGTCGTCTCTCCGGAGACCGTCTTCCCCATATCCTCAGTCTTCGCAACTCCATATACGAAGTCATTTTTCACGAATCCCAATGGACGGATGCACTCACCCGAACCACACTTGGCCGTCCGCTCCTTGCCAGACGCAAGATTCATTACAACAATCTTAGTTGCAGAATCCATCTCACCTCCATCCTGATAGGCTACCAGATGCCCGTCCTCTGACACCACATACTGGTCATCATCCAGATTCTCGACCACCGTATTGCTCTTTTCACTCTCCACATCGAACTCATAGAGAGTGCCATCCACCATGACGTACAGCATGTTCCTGTCTACGCTGTAATAGACCAGTTTGCTCAGTTCGCCTGCCGCATATCCGGCAGATTGGTCACTGGAGACGAATACCTTCTCCTCAACAGAATTCTTCTCTATATCATAATAATAGATTGCAATGCCAACCTCACCCTCATGCTCGCCGCGGCTCATATATCCGCACACCGCGAACACCGTATCACCAGCCTTAT
Source organism: Bariatricus sp. SGI.154 (assembly GCF_050313795.1). Lineage (NCBI taxonomy): Bacteria > Bacillati > Bacillota > Clostridia > Lachnospirales > Lachnospiraceae > Bariatricus > Bariatricus sp. SGI.154. The sequence continues at coordinate 35,093 of NZ_JBNPMC010000012.1, read as the reverse complement.
CCATTTCCAGTAATTTTATCTTATTTAGGGAAATCATATTGCGGACATCGCTGTTCTCGGCATCGGCAAAACTGAACACCAGCGACATCTCATCCGCTTCTTTATTGTAATTCCACAACTCATTTGCCGCAACGAAAGATACTACCGTGCCATCATCATTGACGATATAAGACATATCTCTTGGCACAATTCCAAGAAGGATGCCCTTCTCATTCAACACTTGCTTCGTCGCATCGAATATCTGCTCCATAGTCCGGTCATAGTCCAGAAGGTATGTCTTCTGCGCATCTGCTATGTGGCGCACACGGAAGAACTCCTTCACACTGTACACATCCGTCTCATTTTCCTCACCTTTACAACGCACACGGTACTCTAACTGTACAGACATCGAATTGCTGTTAATCTCTTTGATGTTCCAGCGCTCTCCCTTCTCAACCGTCGGCTCCAAAGCCCCCCAGGACACATGGTCGTAATCTGAATGAATCGTCACATGACGTAAAGTAGAATTGTTAGCCTCCTCACTTGGCTCGATTGCCGCGCCAACCCCGGCGCCTTCCACCTTGCCAAGGGCACTCTCATGGAAATTACGGATATAATCCAGACATTCCAGCACATTTGCATTCGCCGCATCTACAACCCTGGTGTAGAAATATATCGTCTTATCATCCTTAGTATTCAGCGTAATCTCCAATACCTGTTCTCCGTCAAGAATCCCTTCACCATTAAGATCCACCACGAAGTTCTCGTTTACATCATCCACTTTTTCACTTTTCAGTTTCTTCTCCCCATCCAAAGAATACACTGTATAACTGGCACTTTGGATCTTATTGCCATATGCCTGAATCTCAGCATTGAGCCTCTGTCCTGAAACCGGCGTTATAGTGTCACGCATCGCCGGTATGTCCATCTTCTTAGCATATCCGCTCAAAGTATTCAGCGCATATCCGTCATAGGAAAAAGATACCTGCGGATAAGTTGCTGTTCCCATATCGGCAGTCATGTTATCATTGCCTTTATTCGTATAATAACTGAAGCCGATGACCGCTATGATAAATATTACAGCCAGAACTCCGGCTTCTATCAATCTATTTTTCCATTTCATCTATTGTTCCCCTTTATGATCTAACAACCGTCCAAGCGTCGGTGACACATGCAGATATTCCTCGCACTGCCTGATTGCTTCCCGGTTCTCCCCTTTTTTGCCAGTCTTAATCGCACGGATTAATATATTCTTCGGCGTATGCTCCATATCAATGAACTCCAGAATCTGGGCATGATACCCTTCCCGCTCCAGATACTCGGCACGCAGCGCATCCGTTACAAGCGCCGCCATACGCTCCTTGATCAGCCCGTATTTGAAAATAGGCTGCAGCACCTCATTATACATCTGCCCATTCAGTTCATGCTGGCAGCACGGCACCGACAGAATCACCTTCGCATCCCAGCCCACAGCCTTCTCCAGCGCGAAATCCGTCGCAGTGTCACAAGCATGAAGCGTCACTACCATATCAACTTTGCTGGCACCCGTGTAATCTGCGATATTTCCCTCTAAAAATCTTAACTTCTCATAGCCGTATTTCTGACTAAGTTCATTACAATGCCGGATCACATCCTTCTTAAGATCCAGCCCTATAATACGTATGTCGTAGTTTTTCAGTTCATGCAGATAATAATACATGGCAAATGTCAGATATGACTTGCCACATCCGAAATCCAGAATCGTCAACTCCCGATCCTTATCCAGTTCCGGCAAAATATCTTCAATGAATTCCAGGAAACGATTGATCTGTCGAAATTTGTCGAATCTGGAATTCACAATCTTGCCTTCTTTCGTCATCACGCCAAGATCCTGAAGAAATGGAACCGGCACTCCCTCTTCCAGCACATACTTCTTCTTCCGATTGTGGCTCATATCAATGTCCTTTCTCTCACATTTACAAGCCTTCCTCTTAATCGTAACCTTGCCTTTCTTGCTGACCAGAACCGTATACTGATAAGTCTTGGTCTCCATCTGTAACTGGCGCATATTCTCCATATACATAAGAAGCAGTTCACACGCCTCCCGGGGCGCCGCATTCCTGTGAAATGCCTGATTATTCTGGAATAATTCGAGTTGGAATATTAGTTTTTCCTTCTGAAGCAGCGGGCGAACCTTGACCTTCGATGGTCCCTCCTTCTGCCTGGGGTTGCTGAGGGTTGCTGAGATAAATTCTATATTTAGATTTTCCTGTAATAATTTGCTTAATTCATTCATAATATTATTATTGTAATGTTTTTTCCCCCCAAGCGCAAGGTGGGGACGGGGGTTTTTTCAATTTCCCCCGTCCCCAATTGGATTTGCCGTGTCCCTTTTTAATTTTGCCCTGTCCCTATTGGGAATGTGATGGTAACCCTGAACAGATCCCCGTCGAGATACAGGTCGAACTTGCCTCCCTGCATCTCAGTCAGCGTCTTGGCTATGGACAATCCCAGCCCGCTTCCTTCCGTGCTCCGGGAGATATCCCCGCGGATGAACCTCTCAGTCAACTCATCTGCCGAGATGTTCAACGGCTGATCTGAGATATTCTTAAGGCTGAATATCGCCGTGGTTCCTGTGGTGTATAGATCTGCATATACCCTGGTGCCTTCCATCGCATACTTAGCAGCATTATTATAGATATTCGCCAGCACTCTCCACAATCGTCTTCCATCCGCCCGGATGATCACCTCTCTATCCGGAAGCGACATCACCTCTTTCAAATTTCGGGCAGTGAATTTCTCTTCGAATTCTCCGCTGGTCTGCTGGATCATCTCCACCAGATTGATATTCATATACTCAAGCGTAATATTCCCCGAACTTACCTTGGACGCTTCCACCACATCCTCAGTCAGTGTCTTGAGCCTCTGGGACTTCGCCTCCAGAACTTCAATATATCTTCGAATCTTCGGATCTTCAAAATTCTCCTGCTTCAATAGTTCTACGTAATTAATAATAGACGTAAGCGGTGTCTTAATATCATGAGACACATTGGTAATCAGATCCGTCTTCAGGCGCTCGCTCTTCATACTCTTCTCCAGAGCAGCGTCGAGCCCTTCCCCAATAGAATTAATTTTCTCGGCAATAATCCTCTGATCATCACCCAAGCCCTTCACCGGTATCTTGTAGTCCACTTCACCCTTGGCAATCTTATCAACACCCATATTGATCCGATGCTTACCAATCGCCTGTTTTACCAGATAGACGAATGCCGCAAACTCTGCTGCCAGCATGATGATAACCCAGATCGCTGACGAACTAATGAGCACCAGCCAATGAATTAATACAAACAAGCCAAAGATGACCACTGCCTTCCAGACAGCATGCATATTCAGGAATATCTCTTTTACAAATCCGCACACACATCGCAGGATACTATTCTTCCACAGTTCTCCCGCCTTTATTCTTCTCACCAGACTCAGATATCCGGTCAGGAACATAACGCAAGTATAAGCCGCCCCGATTCCACCGACTACAATATACGAAATAGTCTGATTCGCCAGACCAAATCCTGCAGAATAAGTGACTACACTGCCATATGCATCATATACCTTACTCGATACATAAGATACACTCGTACCAAACAACAGGATTGGAATAATCCAGACCGCCACCACACACCCTGCTGCCAGTTCCGTCTTCCATCTGTCAAATGCATTCAGGTGCAGTTCATCATCACGGTCACTGCGCCCTGCAACTATCGTCAGCCATATGATAATGAAAACTGCCATGACACCTGCCGCAATTCCAAGCCACACGATCTCCTTCGCACTTGAACCGTATTTTTCATACAAACGTGATTCTGAATAGAATGCATCCTTAATCGGATAGGAGGTATCCACTCCCGCCGCATAGATGAAGCCGGTCTCCTTATTCCCAGAATATTTGACTTCGTCTCTCCATTCGGCGACTTCTATATCATTAAGGTTCGTTTCAAAATCTGCCAGTTCCGGCATGATCACTACATATCGTCCCATCTTCCGGAACTTATCCAAGTCCTTCTCTAACTCAGAATAATCTTTGAACTCTTTCCGATTACTATACACCCGCTTCGTATCCGTATCCACATACAGATATGCAAAATTCGTATCGCCTTCCAGATAAAATGACTCCAGATTCTGATAACTTCCCACTTCACTATTGATTCGGTAAATGGAATCGCGAAGCATTTGATAAGCCTCACTCAGCCGCCCGTTCCACTCCGGATTGTCATTGGCAAGTTCCATGACACTCTCGGCATCCATCGGCTTATATTTCTCCTCCACCCAGGTGCCGTCATAACTCCAGCAGTCAATATAGGCAATCTTGCCCTCTGCATCCTGAAGCCCCTTGAATTCGGTCGAAGAACTATTACCTTCGTAGAAATTACCTTCCCGCAGATCGTTGAGAATAGACTCCCCGGTGCCTCCCTGCCCGTCACTTTCCATCACGAACTTAAGTTCACCGCTGGCAATCAGTTCCTGAAACTCTTTATAATAGTAATAATGATAAGTATTGTCCGGTCGCTTACAGACGATAATATTGTCACCAAAATTCTTGCCTGTATCCGCATCACTCTCTTCACCGTTCTGATGCCATTCAGCACCCCATTCGACCAATTCCTCAAGCCGGTAAGCCAGACCGCTTACATTCTCATTATCAATCTTCGATTCATTATAATATGTTTGAATATCTACAATCTTCTGTGGGTCATATTTTCCATCCGTCTCAAACAGTTCCCGCATGCCGATCGCATTCAGCATCTCATAACTGCAGCTTCTTAACTGCTCATTAAAACTCGTCGTATCCTCATACGCTTTCACCGGCTCTCCTACCAGCGCCTCTCTCCACAACGCAGGATAGGACATCATCCACAGAAAACTAACCACTACAATCACCAGCAATATATGCTCCAGCACAATCAGGATGCTCTTCGCAAGCGTAGATTTATACCATTGATGATTCATACAGACTCCCTTCTAAAGTTTCTCTATCTTATACCCGACTCCCCAGACCACTTTCAGATAACGCGGCTCTTTGGGGTTGATCTCGATCTTCTCCCGGATATGCCGGATATGTACTGCCACCGTGTTATCCACGCCTATGGCGTCCTCATTCCAGATGCTTTCATAGATCTGATCGATAGAGAAGACTTTTCCTTGATTCTTCATTAACAGTAATAAGATATTATATTCGATTGGCGTAAGTTTCACTGGTTCACCGTCAACCGTAACTTCTTTCAGATCATCATTAATAGACAGACCACCAACCTCATATACCGCCTGGCTCGTATGGTCTACCGTACTTCCAAGCTGAGTATATCTGCGCAGTTGAGATTTGACTCTGGCTACTAACTCCAGAGGGTTGAAAGGTTTCGTCACATAATCATCGGCTCCCACATTCAGACCGAGTATCTTATCTGCATCCTCGGATTTGGCAGACAGAATGATAATCGGCATGTTGTTCTCCTCACGAATCTTAAGGGTGGCTCTGATTCCATCTAACCGGGGCATCATTACATCAATCACCAGAAGATCTACTTTCTCTGATTTTAATACCTTCAACGCTTCTTCCCCGTCATATGCCTTTAATACCTGATAGCCCTCCTGGGACAGATAGATATCTATGGCCTCTACTATTTCCCTGTCATCATCACATACTAATATTTTTGACATCTTCATCACCTCCCTTATACTATACAAGAATAGCAGGAATTTTTTAAGAGCAATTTGTGGAAATTCTTAAGATATTATGAAATCCCATCTTCCTGTGAAATGTCGTATTATGTCTTTACGTGTCGAAAAATTACTGATTCTGTCCGGCTTTCTAATCTGATTAATATTTTCGCTATAATATTGGTTTGTAGCATGCTTTTTTTGTTTCTCAATGATAAGGTGGTAAAGAGGAAAATGTTATGAATGAACAGGATATTGAATATCTGATACGTTCTCTTGGGATCGGCTCCACTTATCGTGGATACCGGTATCTGAATTACGGAATCAAATTATGTTTGGAGGATGAGGATTATCTTCTCTCCGTCAGCAAATTACTCTATCCTCTGATTGCAAGACATTACCGGACAACCAGTTACAGCGTTGAGAGGGATATTCGAACTATCATTAAGGTGTGCTGGGAAAGAGGGAATAAGAGGCTCCTTCAGGAGATTGCATTGAGGCCAATGCATGAACGCCCTTCCTGCAGCGAATTTCTTGACATATTGACTGCTCATTTAAGACAGAAATCCGCTTCCAGACTTGTAGTTTAGGCTTTCTTTTTAACTTCTTAAGTGCTTCTTAAGAAATTTTCTTTTTCTTTTATAGTTTTAACATACTTTGGACATAATTTTCTTTTATACTTGTAGTCAGATAGTTGATTAACACTCACTATCTCCCCCTCATAAAGTAACGCACCGAGAGGGTTCGGTGCAGCACTTTACTCTCATTCCTTTAGATAACTATAACAACAAGAGATCCGCTAACCAGCATGGTTAGCGGATCTCTTTGTTCACACTTACAGCCTCTTCTCAAAATTCCCATCCACGGAACACCCTTCCGTAAGTATCATAAACGCATGAGGATCAATACTATGTACGATATGCTTGATCTGCGGTACCTCATACTTAGAAGCCATAACAAACAATATGTAAGAAGTCTTTCTCGTATAAGCGCCCTCTCCATCCCAATTCGTAACGCCTCGTCCGGTCTGCTCCATAATCGCCTTCGATATTCCTTCTTTCTTGGTAAATATCATAATACTCGTATTGATATTCTGAATATGTACTTTATCAACTACCAGTGAGAATACCGTTGCATAGATTAATGAATAGATAACGATCTCAATATCATACATGAATAAACAGATACCATATACAAAGATATTCAATATAATACTAACTTTTCCAACACTTGCATTCGGATATTTCTTTGCACAGCAGACTCCTATAATATCCGGTCCGCCTGCCGTACCTCTTCCCCGAAGGATCAAACCACTACCAAACCCTGATATGATTCCGCCTATGATACATGCCGTCAGATAATCCTCAACAATCGGGACGGACGGAATCGGAACCATTACCAGGAATGCACTGATAACCGCTACGCCGAATAATGACTTCACGGCAAATTCCTTCCCCATAATCCTAAGTCCCATATAAAATAACGGAACATTCATTATAAAATATATGATACCTGCGATATCTACGCCTGCCGGCACAGGCACATGGCACACGCTAACTAAAAATGTTCTGATCAGCTGCGCTATACCCAGGAAGCCTCCATTGTATAATCCAAGTGATGTAATCAGCAGATTAAGCCCCAACGCATAGATCAGGCTTCCCCCTACCATGCAAAATATCTGCGTTAACTGTTCTCTTTTCTTCGCATTCATCTCTCCAAATATCCTCCTTACGTCCAATCCGCATAATCATCATATTCCGCTCCCATTTCCACAGGAGTAACAGGCTCATTATATATAATAGAATCCGTCGTCAGATATTCAACCTCTGTCCGATTCTCATCACGCCCCGCATAACCTTTATACTGAAGCACGCAACCGGTCTCCTTGTCAATCCACAACGCAATGCTGTTCACCGGATTCAGATAGGATTCCCCCTTGCCTTCAACCTTCCAGCAATTCCGTCCGGCAATTGCTTCTTCACCAACAATCTCCCACTGATCTGGATCAAAAAGATATATGAATGCGGTAGCCTGAGGATATACACTGTATGTTGCATAATACAGATCTGTAATATTATTCCGATAATGATCAATATCTTTCACCTGCGGTCTTACCCGCTCATTGACATCCATCTTCACGATTGACTCATCTTCCAGGGTACGCCCTGTCGTACGGTAAGCCTTCTGTGCATGATAATATACGGTTGCTCCACTGCTATCCGCCAGCGCCGTCCAGTCGATATCCGCCGAGCGGACTCTTTCATAAGAGTAGGACGTCTCTTTATCAATCTTGTATTCTACGGAAGCCTCCGTTTCGCATCCCAACTGTCTGCCTTTCATGCGGAATGTGCCCTGCACCGTCGTATAGTGGTCGATTGCATTCAGCATCTGATCTATAACCGCTTCCTTATCCCCTGTAAAATCTCCTCGTTCCTTTCCTCTATCCTGAAGCGCTTCCTCCTCTGCCTCTTTTTCTTCTTTGGCGGCATTCTCTTTTGCTTCCTCTGTAAAATAAAATCCGTTGTCACTGAATTTGATCTGTTCAATCTGCTTCCAGTTCTCTAATTCTACAGCATAGATAATCGACTCCCCGTCATATTCCGGTACATAACTCAGTTTAGGCTTGATAACCTCTTTTCCACCTATCTCTCCCGCCTGGACATCCTGATCAATTGCCAGCAGGCATTCTGCGTCTTTGCCATCGATTACCATAGTGCTGCTTGTCATATAAGGCTGCTTATATGATACTATATTCGGGTAGAGAATGCCAGTTGCCGAGACTCTCATCTCATTCTTTCCTTCTCCCGCCCCGGAACTGATATATTCATCATCTACTTTTAGTTTCACCGGCACGTTTTGTTCTACTTTAGCTTCCCTGGAATATACAATCTCAACATCCACGGAATCTTCTTTGATCTGATGGCTGCCACTGATATAATAGATTCTCAGGTATTGTGTCTTTCCCTTATATGCAGTCTCATATGCTCTGCATTTCAACTGGGTCGAGCCCTGGGATACTCTCAGAAGGCATTCGTCGTCAACGATAAAGTCGAATCCATTACTCAAGACATCATCGGAAGTGTAGAAAAGTTTCTCGAACGGAGAGCCGTCACCCTTAATTGACAGATCTATGAATCCGGTTCTTGTGCCGCTATTATAGATGTTGTCTTCTACCGTGAGTTCGTAATCCTGGTATGTAACGCTGGAGTCGCCGCCGCCCAGGCTGCTGCATCCAACGAGCGCAATCGCTATGATGAATAATGATATAAAAACTACCGATAACGTATTCTTTAATTTTTTCCCTTTCATTTAACTCCTCCCTATGAGCAACCGTATCTGCTATATCTTTTGTGAAACTTATATATAATTATAACTTTTCCATGTATAATATGCAATTGTTTCGTCTGACATATCGGGCATAAATGATAACATTAGTATGCGCAAAAAATCCCCAGACAAGCTCATCACCCATCCGAGGATTCCACAATCTTATATTCTCATTATTTCCTTACGCGTCTCTCAACCCATCTGAATATATCCCGATACACCTGCGCCCGGTCTGTCTCGTTCAGGATCTCATGCCGGTCTCCTTTGTAAAGTTTCAAAGATACATCCTTGATCCCAGCCGCTTTATACTGTCCATATACCTTTCTGACACCCTTGCCGAATGCTCCCACCGGATCATCCGCACCAGCCACGAACAGTACCGGCAGGTCTTTCGGAATACGCTCCGTGTTTTTCTTCTTCGTCAGCACCTTCATACCCTCGAACATCTGATAATATGCGCTCAGAGTAAACATGAATGAACACAAAGGATCTTCCACATACTTCTGGCACCGTTCCTTATCGGACGTGATCCACTCTTTCGAAGTCTCTCCCGGTTCGAAGCGTTTATTAAAACCGCCGAAACTTAAGTTATCCACGAACTTGCTTCGGTATCTCCAGCCCTTGAATGCCGCAATCACACGGCACACCAACTGCCCCGCATTCAGGACAAGCGCACTCTGATATCCGGTTCCCATGATCACCGCTGCAGTCAAACCCTTGCCATACATAGTCAGGTACTGCCTTAACAGGAAAGAACCCATGCTATGTCCCATCATAACATATGGTACATTCGGATACTTCTTCTCCGTCATCTGCCGCAGATGCTGGATATCGCCAATCACATACTGATTCCCATGCGCTTTCGGGAAATATCCATAATCTTCCTCACTCTGGATCGATTTGCCATGTCCCAGATGGTCATGCCCCGTTACATAGTATCCCCGTGCACACATATACTCTGCGAACTCATGATATCGTTCGATATATTCCACCATACCATGGCAGATCTGAAGAACGCCTCTAACGTCGCCCTCCGGCACCCATTCCACGGCATGAATCCGAGTCTTCCCATCTCTGGAAAGATAATAAAAATCATTCTTCATCTATCTATCATCCATTCTTACATAATCTCTATGTTCCGCCAGCGGCTTATATGCCGGACGGATAATCTTGTCAACGTTCTTAAGTTCTTCCAGCCTGTGCGCACTCCATCCTACGATACGTGCTGCTGCGAAGATCGGCGTATACAATGACGGCGGAAGATCCAGCATACTATATACAAGACCACTGTAGAAATCCACGTTAGCATTTACACCTTTATAGATCTTCCTCTTCTCACCGATGACCTGCGGAGCCATACGCTCAACCATCTCATAGAGCGCATACTCCTCTTCATGACCTTTCTCCTGTGCCAACTGCTTCACAAATACCTTGAAGATGTCTGCTCTAGGATCAGATACTGAGTAGATCGCATGCCCCATACCATAGATCAATCCCTTCTGGTCGAATGCTTTCTTATCCAGAAGATCATTCAGATACTTGCGCACCTCATCTTCATCCGTCCAGTCCTTAACTACCTGTTTCATATCCTCGAACATCTGCGTAACCTTAATATTGGCACCGCCATGTTTTGGACCCTTCAGAGATGCCAGTGCCGCTACCATCGTAGAATAGGTATCTGTCCCTGAAGATGTAACAACATGTGTGGTAAATGTTGAATTATTACCACCACCATGATCCATATGAAGTACCAACGCCATATCCAGAATCTTTGCCTCCAGTTCCGTATACTTCCGGTCTTCACGAAGCATCATCAGAATATTCTCCGCCATGGATAATTCCGGTGACGGCGCATAGATAAACAGGTCCTCACCCAAACGATAGTTATATGCATGATAACCATATACCATCAACATCGGAAACTGACTGATCAGGTTCAGGCACTGGCGAAGCACGTTCGGAATCGATGTATCATCCGCTTTCGCATCATAAGAATACAGATTCAGAATAGAACGAGAGATACTGTTCATCATATCTCTGCTCGGTGCCTTCATAATAACATCCCTTACGAATGTTGGCGGAAGTGTCCGGCGCTCTACCAATGTCTCATGGAATACTTCCAATTCCTTTGCTGTCGGCAGTTCACCAAACAACAGAAGATATGCAATCTCTTCGAATCCGAAATGCTGATCTTCCAGGAAGCCTTTCACCAGATCCTTGATATTGTATCCGCGATAATAGAGATTACCTTCACAAGGGACTTCTTTTCCATCAACCATCTTCTTCGCACATACATCGGATATATTCGTAAGCCCGGCAAGAACACCCTTACCATTGACATCACGAAGCCCTCTCTTCACCTCGTATTTCGTATATAAATCCTTATCAATTACATTATTCTCCTCACACAACTGCGCGAAATGCTCAATCTCCGGTGTGATCTCGAACAACGCAAATTCTCCTCTTCTCGCCATATACAGCACCCCTTTCTTCCGGAACCTCCTCCGTAAGATTACCAGATTCAAGTTCCGTCAACAATATTAATAGTTACTCAAATGGACTCTGAACGCTCTGACTGCATACTGTTCCACAATTCATTGCTTAAAACTGCGAATTCTTCCAGCGTTAAGGCTTCGCCCCTGACGCTGGCGCCTCTTCCCAACTGCTCGATCGCCTCTGTAATCGCCTCTTTGGAACACGTAATTCTGTCGGAATTCTTAAGTCCATTCGCCAGTGTCTTCCTCCGCTGATTAAATGAAGCCCTGATAATATCGAACATCAGGCGTTCATCCTTTACCTCTACCGGCGGCTTCTCATGACAGGTAAGCCTTATGACAGCCGACCCCACTTTCGGCCTTGGCATAAAACAGTTCGGTGGTACATTTGCCACAATATATGGCTCGGCATAATACTGCACCGCCAATGACAATGCCCCATAGTCCTTGCTGCCTGGTCCTGTCTGCATACGATCTGCCACTTCCTTCTGCACCATAACGGTAATACTTTCTACCGGCACATGATTCTCAAACAGCCCCATAATAATCGGGGTTGTAATATAGTAAGGAAGGTTCGCCACAACCTTAATAGGCTTTCCCTCATTCTCTTCGTTCGCTAAGTTCTGAATATCTAGTTTCAGAACATCCTCATTGATAATCGTTACGTTATCATATTCGCTTAATGTATCAGACAGTATCGGAATCAGATTCTTATCAATCTCCACTGCAATTACTTTCCCTGCCGCTTCTGCAAGATACTGGGTCATGGTTCCAATTCCCGGACCAATCTCCAGCACCATATCTTCCTTAGTAATATTGGCTGCACGGATAATCTTGTCTAATACGTGGGTATCAATCAAGAAGTTCTGACCGAATTTCTTCTGGAATGAAAAATTATATTTTTGCAGAATCTCTATGGTATTCTGTGGATTTCCTAAGGTTGGCTTGCTCATATGTGTACTCCCAAATAAAGGTAATAATCGTTATTATACAATATTTTGGATATTTTTGATATAGATAAAGAATTAAATAAAGATTAAGAAATTGTGAAATCTTTGGCTAATATCACGGATACGAATATTAAGATCTAACGAACACCAAGGGACTGTGGCATTTGCTAGAATATTCAAATAGCAACCACCACAGTCCCCCATATTATCACACCTATTTGAACAACAAGTCACAAGATATCACTATGCCATAGTCCTACTACTCCCGAATCACTCCACTCATAATGGAATGCGCCTCCAAAGCCACAACAATTTCTTCTCCTCTCATCCTAAGATGGCATTCGAACTTCTCTTCCGAGCGGTTCATCAGTACAAATACAATCTCACCATCTACATTCTTCCACACTGTAAAATCCACCTTATCCGTAAATCGGGTACTTGCCAGTCTTACTGCCCCTGGCTTGATAAAATGTGAGAAGTGCCAGTAATATCTGAGAATCCTACGCTCTTCCAGTTCCTTTTTCTCCATGTCGAACATATACGGCGCTTCGCATAGATTCCTTACATGATTCGGACCACCTTCGCTATCAAGCATCATATTCCAATCGTAGAATCCTTCCATGCCGTGATTCAGATTTCCCATCATATCATGAGCAAGACGCTCGGCGTTCTTCACTTGATCTGCCTTAGCATATTTTCCAAGTTCTATGCAACTCTCCGACAGAATCAGTTTCTTATCCGGATATACTTTCCGCATCAGATCCAATGCTTCAAAATGATCTCCACTATACCAGTGGAAAGCCACCCCTGCAACCAGATCATTCGTCGTATCATCGATGATATCCCTTGCCCGTTCATAGAGACGCTCCTTATTATGATCCCAGATAAATAGCTCCACGTCTCCCAAGCCATGTGCGTTAAGCGCCGGTGCCAGATAGTCACGCAGGAACTCTTGCTCCTCCTTAACCGTATATACACAGGAATCCCATGTCTGTACTGCCTTCGGCTCATTCTGAACGGACATGCGTGCCACTTCATATCCCCGGCTTTTAAATTCCTCCACATATCTGCACAAATATTCTGCCCAGCGTTTCCGATACTCAGGCTTCAGAGAGCCGCCGCCTGTCCGTTTCCCATTCGTCTTCATGTATGCCGGCGGCGACCACGGAGAGAGCATAATCTTCACTCTCTTTCCTGCTGTCCTCTCGGCGGCGTCAAGCATCGGAATAATATGTTTCTCAGTATCCGCGAACGAGAACTTCTTCAATTCCTCATCTTCTTCATCTGATGCCGCTTCATACATCTGAACCGAAGCATCGCAACTATCCATAGGAATACGCACCTGTGTATAACCCATATGCTCAGGCGAAAAATACATCTGAATCATCTCGTCCTGCTGTTCTTTGCTCAATTGAGAGAAGACATATCCTACCGCATCCGTTAGGGCGCCACCGAATCCTTCCATCGTCTGATATTCTACTTCTTCGTAGATATTCAGAACCTCATTTTCCACACCCTCGTCCGGTCTTGCAATGACCGTGTCCTTATTCATCGTTCCTTCGTTTGTCGTCGTATAAAGAATCGCTTTCATTTTCTTCTCCTCCAACAGTTTCGTATTTCATCCTCCAAACACAGACCTCATTCTGTTATCTGGAATGATTTCTTTGATTTGTTATCCCTTTTTCACTAGACATTCCTTCCGGTAAAAGCAGATTCCATATCTGTCGATCTTACTATACCCTTCTGCCCGAAGCCCTGCCTCGTAATTCTCTTTCTCTATCTGCAGCAGTGCTTCATCACATCCGGCTTCCATCATCCGGAATGTCTTCGACACCTTCAATTCCAAGATAAATGCCCTGCCTCGAACACTTGGAGTCTTCATAATAATATCCGTTCTTCCCGTTCCACTTTCCCGATTCGAGACAACCAGATACTTTCCTGATGCTTTCAGCAAACCTACAAGAAAACCGTGATAATAATTCTCCCCATAGTCAAAGAAACTAATCGTATCCATCAACTGCCCGGTCAGGAGATCTCCTATCACTTCACAATCATCATTTTCTATGGCAGTCAGAAGTGGAATCAGATTAGAATTCTGTATCTTCTTATCAAACCATTTCAGTATATGATTCCGATAAATAGAGCGAATCTCCTTATTCGGTATCGTCATCGTCAGATAGATCATGTCATCTCCCATTTTCTCCTTGACCTTCTTCAGATAGCCCGTAAAATATAGGAAATTCCAAAGACTATCTCTTGATTCATGGATAGCGTCATAAGTAATATCCTCATGAATCGGTTTCTCAATCGTTCCTCCTTCAATCATGCTTTCTATCTCCTGTCTGGTTGCCATATCGGCACCTTCAATCAGTTCTTTGATAATCGCATTCGAAGAAGTGTTCGACCAGTATGGACGTGGAAATGCATCTCTGTCTGTCAGCGCAACTTTGACATAATTGATAATACTCCACGGATTATAGATCTCCTTATTGCCAAACAGATAGCCATCGTACCATTCTTTGATCTCTTCATACTTATCTTCCAATCCATAATAAACCAGCATCTCTTTTACTTCATCTGCTGTAAATCCAAACATATCTGCATATTCCGGTCTTGTCACAGAATAAATCTCCAGATTATTAAGCCCGGTAAATATGCTCTCCCTGCTGATTCTCAAACACCCGGTAATCACTGCGAATTCCAGGCTCCCATTCGTCTTCAGGGCAGACTCAAACAAAGAGCGGATAAAATCAATCATTCTATCATAAAAGCCCGCAAAATATGCATTCTCTAACGGCACATCATACTCATCAATCAAGATAATGACTCTCTTATCATGATATTTTTCCAGGCAATATGATAAGAATTCCAGTCCGGTTGCATAATCCACCCGAGTTCCCTTCCGTGCCATTATATCCCGGAATCTTTGTTTTTCATCTTCTGCTAACGCCTCCATCTGCAGAACATAATCATGTCTGCGATATTCTTTTGCAATTTCATCTGTCAGGCAATGATATGCCATCTCATAATCCGGCTGTTTAGCAGATTTTAAGGACAAGTTAATGATTGGATACTGCCCTTGCTCTGACAGATACCGTTCTCCACAAGATGCAATTTTCAGTGATTCAAACATATATCTGTTATCGACCGGATTCCCCGACGCATCTAATTCCAATTCAAAAAATCTGCGGATCATACTCAGATTCAGAGTCTTACCAAATCTTCTTGGGCGAGTGAACAGATTCACGCTTGCTGCTGAATCAATCAATGTTTTTATCATCATGGTTTTATCCACATAATACATATCACCGTCAATTATTCTCTTAATATCCTCATGTCCAACTGGTAACTGCTTCTTCATATATTCACTCCTGTCCCTTTACAATTGCTTTACATGACCCTTCTATTAAAAAAACGCCTATACCTTCTATCCAAAAGTATAGACGTTTTTCCCGGTTTTCACAACCATTTCTAAACTAAAAAATCTCTTCTTACTTCTGCTCCACCTTAAGCGCCATCATCAGGAAATTAAGCAGCACATATCCCACAATCATCGTCGTAAGATAAACCTGGATTCCTCCCAGCTGCCCTGCTGCCGCACCCAGCGCCTCATTCCCGGTTCCCGCCAGATAAGCAGACATTTTATTCGTCGCCACGATTCCAATACACATCGGGAAGGTCATTCCTGCGAATCCCGGTGCGAATGGGAATGCGAAGAACTTCGGCAGCTTTATTATCACGAATGCCAGCGATGCCAGCACACAGAAGTATAATACGTATACCAGGATCTGATTCGGATTCTGCTCCACATTCAGATAACTTACCAGACACAGACTACACGGTGCCAGAAGTACGGCCATCGTATGATATACCGGAGCCTTCACTTCCACGGTAATCAGTCTCCAGAGCATGAATGGCAGAATTACGAAATAAACTACGATTCCGTAATACAGCACAATCTTCAGTATGCCACCCGCATTCATCACACCGCCCACAACGCAACTTACCATGATTCCATTATAAGTAACAAACCAACTAGGAACGAATGTGTTAATATTGCGGGACTTGATCACATTGCGGTAGGTAAATACCAATATATGTACCGCATGAATCCCTAGTGCGATAAACCAGATTCCCTTTCCAAGCATCGGCACATAATCAAAATAATAACTTCCAAGGATCATCAGCACCATGGTAAATCCGGCATACAGGCTGCATGGCACCACCGTCTCATATTCTTTTTTACAGGTACCCGGGAACCTTACGATCTTAACCAGATACAGCAAGATCACGATCGTTGCCGCCCACATTGTCAGATGGCGAACCCATACGTATCCCATCCCTGCATATACATTTCCAAGTGTCAGCGCCCCCACAAAAGTCGGCAATACCGGTACCGGCATTCTCTCTAAGCGATCCATATCTTCTCTCCTATTCCTCTTCAAAGTAGAATTCAAAATTATCTTTTACATGGAAGAAATCTGAGTAATCAATGTCGAATATTGGCTTCTTTACTTTACTTACATCAATCTTCCTTGCAATTAACTGCTGAAGGATTCCGCCATATGCCAGATCGCCCTGAAGCACTGCACCGACAATCCTGCCATCCTTGTGCAGAATCTTCTTATAAGAATCCTTCGTCTCTTTTACCTCCACCGTAATATCCTCATCCTTCAGGTTCACATTACCCAGAGACATGCTCGGGATTCCCAGGAAATTCATGGTAGATTTGCTGGCGAAAAAGTCGGACATCTGCCTTGGCACGCCTGCCATATTGCTGGCTGCCACGATTCCTTCCTTCACTGCTGCCGGCCAGATCGGGCTGGTTCCGGATACATCTCCTGCTCCATAGATATCATCATCACTGGTCTTTCCTGTCTCGTCATAAACAAGCCCAAAACGGCTCGTCTCGATTCCACTTCCCTCCAAGAACTCTACATTCGAGCGCACGCCTGCGGTAACCACTACGAAATCACATGGAAGCCTGGTTCCATCTGTCAGAACTGCTTCTGTAATCTGCCGGTTCTCATCCAGGATCACCTCTGCGATTCCAACGCCATAATACTGCTTCACGCCCTGATCTTCGAATGCTTTCTGATAGGTTCCTGCTGCCCGCTCATCCAATTGCTTCACAAGCAGCCAGTCTGCCATCTCCACCAGTGTCACCTTCACTCCCAGATGCAGGAATCCAACCGTACAGTCCAGTCCTACAAGTCCGGCACCCATGACGATAATGTGTTTTGCAGTCTTCGCTACTTCTTTTAGCACTTCCATGTCCTCAATATTACGGAAGCCAACTACATTCTTCGCTTCTTTCAGATTCTTCACCGGCGGGATGAATGTATGTGAGCCTGTGGCAATTAAAAGTTTATCATAGTCAACCCGTTCTCCATCTTCAAGAACAACTTGCTTCTCTTTCGGATCGACACTAATACACGCTTTTCCCTTGATCCAGTCTACCCGGTAAAGTTCAGCAAAATCAGGTTCTGCAAAGCAGATCCGCTCCATGTCCCTTTCTCCACTCAGATACTGATGAAGGATACAGCGGGAATAGATCGCCTGATCTTTGGAGATCAGGACAATCTCGCTGTCCGGGTCAATCTTCCTTAATTCTCTTACTCCATTTACGCCTGCGGCGGAAGAGCCTAATACTACGTATTTCATACCTGCACCTCCTCTACCGTAATCGCCTGCATTGGACATTTCTCAACACACATTGGTTTTGCGCTTCCATCTTCACTTCTATGCACACACATATTACATTTCATAATCTCTTTCTGATGGATGCTGTCGTATTTCAGGATTCCATACGGGCAGGACATGATGCACATATAGCAGCTTGCACACTGTTCCTTATCATATTCCACATATCCTGTCTCAGGATTCTTCTTCATAGCTCCTGTCATGCAAGTATATACACATTCCGGTCTTTCGCAGTGCCGGCAGAAAATCGGCGCCGGTTTCGTCTCACTGTCTATGGTTACCCGGTTCCTTGCATCCGTGCTTTCCGTCTCATGGCTGACTACACAGGCAGTCACACAAGTCAGGCAGCCGATACAGCGGCTGCGGTCAATTTTAATCCGATACATAAGCCCCTCCTAACATTTTTCGAAACGAACCGGTGTCGCCTTATATGATGGCTCTTTCGAATAAGAATCATAGAGCGACGGTGTCAGTTTGTTACATTCCACGTAATGAATCGGCGCATACAGTTCATCATGCTGCACATTCTCCGTTACCTTAACGGTGAATACCGCATCCTGTCCATTTACCGAATAGACGCGGACCTCATCCATCTCCTGGATGCCGGACTCTTTCGCAAGTTCTGTATTCATATACAGATAGGCTTTCTTAACAGAGACATCCTCTACGAACCGTACTTCTTTCGTTCTGCTCTGGGTATGCCACTGTCCCACGCTTCCTCGTCCTGTATTCAGCACGTATAGGAATTCCTCCGTAACCGGCAATGGATTCTCGCGTACCTCTTCGAATATAAACTGCGCTTTCTTAGACGGAGTAAAGAACTTGCCATCACCATAGAGACGTCTCTGTTCTTCTGCATTCTCTTCCTCTTTTCCCTCAGGGTAAGGCCACTGGATTCCATGGGATTCCTCTAATCCTTCCCATGTCACGCCTGTGATGTCACAAGGCATCCCTCTTGAACATTCTTTCATGAGATTGAAGCAGTCTTTCGGGGTCTCCCATCCCTTCAAGGCATCTCCCATTCCAAGTGCTTTTCCAACTCCAAGAACCGCCTCATAATCGGAGATCTCATTCTCTCCGCGCTCAAGCACCGGACGCATTGCCGACAGACGACGTTCCAGATTAATATAGGTTCCCTCTTTCTTAAGTCCCGGCACTACCGGGAAGAATACGGTACAGTCTTCCGCACTTTCAATCGTATCATAGATATCCTGCACCACGAACAACTCCAGTTTCTTCGCTGCCTGGGCAAATGTCTCGTTATTCGTCCAACTATGTCTCGGATTCGTACACAGAATCCACAGTCCCTTAATCTCACCTGCATTGATGCCCTCGATAATCTGGTTATAGGTCTTGGTCGGTTTCTCGGCAAGCATCTCTTCGTCCACTCCCAGCACTTCTGAAATCCGTTTCCTTCTTGCCGGATTGGTGAAATCTCCGCCGCCGAAGAAGACTGCTGTATTGCTGTAAGAACGGGAACCCATCGCATTACACTGTCCGGTAATGGAATTCGCTCCGGTTCCCGGCTTGCCGATATTGCCGGTCATCAATGCCAGATTAATGATTGCCTGCGCCGTACGTACCGCCTCGTATCCCTGGTTTACTCCCATTGTCCACCAGAAAGAGACTCTCTTTCCACTATGGATCAATTCTACAAGTTCCAGGATCTGTTCTTCTGAAAGTCCGGTTCCTTCTGCTCCGCGTTTCAGTGTATAACTCTTTACGAACTCTTTGAATTCCTCGAACTTCTCCGTATGCTCTTCGATAAACTTATGATCCAGATAATCTTTCTCAATGAGCAGATTCGCAACCGTATATAAGAGCAGCAGATCGCTTCTCCACTTCAGTCCATACCAGTAATCTGCGTTCATTGCAGTCTCTGATTTCCTCGGATCGATGACGATAATCTTATGATCCGGCACCTGGTTCTGTCTCACTCTTCCCCACAGAATCGGATGTGCAACCACCGGATTCGATCCAATGAAAATAATCCGGTCTGACAGTTCCAGATCTTTCAGCGTGAATCCCGGCGCGTCAAATCCATAACTCTGCTTGTGTGCAACGACCGCTGTCGCCATACACAGACGTGTATTACCATCTACATTCGCTTTCAGATAGTTACGCATCACATGGCCAAATATAGCGAATTCTTCCATTGTCAACTGTCCGGTACTGATTCCTGCCACGCTCTCCTGACCGTATTTTGCCTGAAGTTCTTTTAATTTGTCTGCCACATACCGGAACCCTTCTTCCCAGGACACTTCTTTAAAAGTCCCATCTTCCTTCCGAATCTTCGGCAGGCTGTTAGGCTTTACCGTCGTCTGCTGCTTATCCAAAGACAGCCCCTTGATACAGCAGAAGCCATCGTTCACCGGATACCCTTTCGTCGGCACTGCCTTGACTACGCGATTGTTCTCCACATAAAAGTCCAGATTGCAGTCAATCGCACAGTAATTACAGGTTGATTGTATTTTCTTCATAATCCTATCCCTCTCCTGCCTGTTATCTGTCAAAATGAATGCCGTCCCAGTAGACGCACTCTTTCATGATCGTCTCCGGCATCAGTTCCACACCGTCCAATGCCCACTTCTTATATTCCTCGAACCCTACACGGTCAATAATGTATCCGATATGCTCTTTTCTTGCCGGAGCATCCGGGGAAATATATTGTTCCACGAATTTGTAGGTATTCAGGATGATCTTAATAATATTATCTGCATCCGCCCATACGAGGAAATCCTGTCCAAGACGTGGATTCTTCTTTCCGGTTCTTCCCATGATCGCAAGTTTATAATATTTCTTCTTGCTTCTGGTCAGCGCACGGGTTGGGCATTTCGTAATGCAGACGCCACAGCCGATACATTTCTCTTCATCTCTGACAATCTTATAATTCTCAACACGCAGGGCACTTACGGATAACTTCTTACAGCCCTTCACACACGCCTGGCAGTTTACGCAGCGGGTCGGATCATACTGCGGCATCGTCATACCGATAATTCCAAAGTCATGCATCCTGGCTTTGGCACAGTCATTGGAACATCCCGTACATGCAATCTTAAAATGCAGGTCATTCGGGAAGACTGCCTTCTCGATTCTCTTTGCCAGTTCAGCGGTATTGTAATTGGCAAACGGACAGACGTTATTGCCGATGCAGGCGCTGATATTTCTCGTACCGGAAGCCGGGTAACCTGTCTCCGGATCTGTCTGGTTAATCTCCAGTTTCTCGATGATCGGCTGGAGTTTCTTATTAATCTCATCCATGTCTTCGTAACGGATTCCTTCAATCTCGAATCCCTGGCGGGTGGTAAGATGTACATATCCATTTCCATAGGTCTGTGCGATCTCCTGAACCATTCCCAGCACTTCCGCATTCAGATACCCTCCCGGGACACGGATTCTGGATGCACCGATTCCTCTGACTTTGGATACACGGAATGCATTCTTCTTTAATTTCTTTGTATTAATATCTAATCCCACTTACGTCACCTCCTAATCAATCAGTTCTTTTCCATCAACATAGTTAAATACCGGTCCATCCAGGCAGATATAGGTAGAACCGATCTTACAATGACCACATTTTCCAAGACCGCAGCACATCTTCCGCTCATTGGACACCCAGATATTCTCTTCCGGCACTCCCAATTTCAAGATCTCCATTACAGTAAACTTAATCATGACCGGGGGTCCTACACAGATAAATGCTGTGTTCTTAATATCTTCGAATTTCAATTCCGGGATATACTTCGTAACCATGCCAACCGGACCTTCGTATCCTTCCGGCGCAGTATCTACCGTCTTAATCACCTGAATCTGCTCATTCCAGAACTCAAAATCATCTTTGAACAGGACATCTTTCGGTGATTTGAATCCAGCGATTAATGTTGTACTTACTGCCTCTTCCGTATGATGTGCGAAATAATCTACCACTCCGCGTACTGGAGAGAGACCTGTTCCACCCGCAACAACTACCAGTTCCTTGCCCCTGTAATTTGCGATCTCGAATCCATTGCCGTATGGTCCACGGATGAAGAAACTGTCTCCCACATAATTCTCGAAGATCTCATTGGTTACTTTTCCAACTCGGCGTATGGTGAAATCTACCGTTCCCTCGCCGATTCCGCTGACAGAGATCGGTGCCTCGCCATATTTTGGAATCGATACTTCAAAAAACTGTCCCGGCTTTACCTCTCCGTCGAATTCCATACGGAACGTATACTCAAGATCCGTATGCTTGATAACCTCTCGAATCGTTGATAACTGAGGAATATATTCATTTTTCATTATTCTTCTTCCTCCTTTGCTAAACGGTTGACACAATTGGAATAAGATATGTACTCCGGACAAACATCATCGCAGCGGCCGCAGCCTACGCACATCGGATAGCCGAAACGTTTCTCATAATCATAGATCTTATGCATCACTTTAAAACGCATCCGGTCTCCCTGGCTCTTTCGGAAGCCATGCCCGCCTGCCATGTCCGTATAGCCATCTACTTGGCAGGATGCCCACACTCTGCGGCGCTCGCCCACTTTCGGGTTATCTTTATAGAAGATATCCTGCATAGTGAAACAGGTACAGGTAGGACAGACGAAATTACAGCGTCCGCAGCCGATACAGCGGTCTCCGTATTCCTGCCAGATTGCTTTGGTGAAACTCTCATTTGACAGGTGTTTCGGCAGCGTAACCTTCTCTTTATTCTCTGTCACATAATCCGGTGTAACCTCTACAGCCTTGCCCATGGTTGCATTTTCTAACTCTTTTCCCTGACTGGATTGCAATGCCTTCTCAAGTTCCGGATTCTTAATATCTGCATACACGACCTCACCGTCCACTTTCAGATATGCGTCATAATGATCCGCCCGGTTCGTTCCCATGCTGACACAAAATCCTGATTCGCAGGTCTCCTTGCATCCCATGAGGATAAATTTCGCCCGCTCTCTTACTCTCGCATAATAGAAGTCCCCGAATCCATTCTTCAGATAGATCTCATCCAGACGTTTCACAGCGTGCAGATCACAGGAACGTAAGAAGATTAAAATATCTTTCTCTGGCCCCTTCGGTACCGTCGTCTGGTCTTCTGTAAAGTAAAACAGCGTCTCATTAATAGCCAGCAGAGTCTCTTTGAAAGAATAATCGGATTTCTTATTCCATACGATCTCGTCCAGAGAAGTAATCTTCCCATACCGGATAATGTCCGTATCAGAAAAACATCCTTCTCCTTCCATCAATTTCGGCCCGAATATTTCATAAGTCTTCACCCAGTCCTGAAACATCTGCCCGGCCTCTGTCTTCGATAGTTGATAGCCCATAATTTCTCCTTTCCCATCTTACATGCTCTTGTTGATAATATCTTAACAATAAGCACAAAAAAATTCTGTGATGTACATCACAGAACTTTTTAAACACTTATAGATTTTCATTATATTTTCCCAGTCTTATAGAAAATTGACATCTTCTGAGGATTCACAATCGTGATTCTCTTCTTCTGAATCCTCATAAGACCATATTCTGTCAACGTGTTACACAGTCTGGAAGTCGTCTCTCTTGGTGCCCCCAGCATATCAGCCAGGAACGTAATCGACATATTGATATCTATCTCAATCCCCTCCGGTGTCATAACGCCAAAATCCCTGGACAATTTCCACAGTTTCGCCGCCAGCTTCCGCTCCAGATAGATACTTCCCATCGTGTTCTTAAGCTGATGCCCCAGGCGCCAGATTCTCCGTTCCTGCGTCTCCATAACCGCTTTAACCAAACTGAAATCCTCTTCCATACACCGCAGAAACTCCGGAACGGGCACTACAAAAACGCGGCTTTTCTCTATGGTCTCACAATAGAGCGAAGCCGGATGTGTATTCAGTACATGCTCATTGAGCAATACTCCCGGACCGAATACGAAGATAATCTTTCGCTTGCCGGTGTGCGTCAGATTATAGATGATGGACTTGCCCGATATCTGGATATATACGTTGCCGATGTCCTCCTTCGCCCGTATGATGATCTGCCCTTTTCCGCATTCTTTGACATTTCCCTTCTGCCATAACTTCTCCAGCGTATCGGTGGATACGCCTTGAAAAAACTGCTGCTGATACAATTCATTCTTTCCCTGCATAGTTCACTCTCTTCCGAAAATATAATCGTTATTATCACTCTATAAATATCTGCCCAGCATCCATATCAAATACAATGGCACGCTATAGGTCATTGTATTCTCTACCAATGAATTTAATTTATCATATTATTCTTGTTGCTTCAATTCTGGTTTGCATTTTTCATATGAATTTTGTTATTTTATCACGTTTTTTCATATAAACTTTTGAATTATCTCTTCACATAAAGGGAATGCGCGAAGCGCATTCATGCGCCGAGCGCGGTCGCTTGCAACATACTACCTCTCACGCGAGCGTACATCCTCCCGGAGGGTTTTTATACCATAAGAAACTTCATTTTCTATGACACAAAAAAAACCACCGTCCCCGCAGCTCACAATGTCTGCAAAAACAGTGATTTTCAAGTGCGCGATCAGGGGTTCGAACCCTGGACACCCTGATTAAGAGTCAGGTGCTCTACCAACTGAGCTAATCGCGCATTTCTTAATTTTTTATTACGTATTTCCTTAACGCAAGTGCTATTATATAACAGTTTTTTGGGGAATGCAAGTGTTTTTTTATAATTTTTTATATTTTTTGTCATTGAAATTTTTCAAGGTAAATGCAACACCCTGTTGCACTTACTCTGAAAAGTCTATCTGTTGCAGTTACTTTGGAAATATACGATCAATCACTTCCAAACGCTATTCCAACTTCTGCTTCACCTTAGTTCGGGGACAAAGCCTTCTGATCTTGTCCCCGTATTTTCTTATCCCTTATTTTATTCCCCCTCATTTACTATTCCTTTTACTCATACAAAAACCTCACATATTCATAGATCTCCGCAAAATCCACCTTGCAATCTCCCCCATAGATTCTCACCGGCACCGTATCTTCGAAACTATACAATACTGGCCAATCATCATGCTCATAGTCATATACCAGTACTTTTCTTTTTTCCGGATCTACCTGCCAGTATTCCCTTACTCCGGCATTCGCATACTTTTCCGTCTTAAGATACGAATCCTTCTTTCTAGTAGATGGCAAGAGAATCTCTACAACCAGGTCAGGGGCTCCATATACGATCCCTTTTCGGAATTTACTCCTGTCACAAACGACCAAGACATCAGGCTGAAGCATCGTCTTATCATCACAATCCAACTGGACATCCAGCGGAGCATATGCCGGAATACAGGTTCCATTACTTCGGTCTATATAATCCGTCAGTGTTCTGAATATCTGACCGCTAATCAATTGATGGATATGGGTTGGTGCCGCTATATCGTAGATTACGCCATCTATCAGTTCCACTCTTCTCTCATCTGGCAAAGCATAATAATCTTCTAATGTATATTCCCCCTGCTTCCTCTCTGACTTATACGCAATCAGCGGCTCTCTTATCATCCCTTCCGTCTTTCCTGCTAATACATTCTCATATTCTAATTGCTTTTTTCCATCCTGCCTTTTTTCGTTTTGCATCTCTTCATTCATTTTATCACTTCCCCCATATAATCTGATTATTATTACAACGTACCATGCCCGCAGCCTCCTGACAATACAGGCTGTACCTGACAGACTATAACTGGTTCGCAATCTCCCTTAACGTCCTCCCCACGTTATTCCCATGTACATACAAAACCTTCTGCCCCTTCTTCTTCTCATTCATGATCTTGTAATACAATCCGTGCTTAAGAATATCCGTGTTAAAAATGATGTACTCTTTATTCCTCAGAATAGCCGCATCAAAATTCATATGATCCGAGGTCAGGAACTGGCTTTGCGGAAGGCACTTCCGCATCTTCTTCTGCCAGTTCCGATGACCGCCGATCACGATGCTTCTGCCTAATCCGTCAATCTCCGACTCCTGGTTCTCATCTTTGATTCCATCTTCCTCTCGTTCTTCTTCCTCGCCCATCTGGAAGATAAAATTACGAAGTGCGGTCAATTCCTCTTTTTCTTTCTTATACTGCTCTTCGTTCTCTTTCTGCAGATTCTCCAATTTTTCTATCCGTACTTTGGCCACTGCCAGTTCCGACTCCTTCTCCTGTTTCTGCCGCTCTAATGTTTCGACTTTTTCTTCCATATGGCTCATCTCGCACTCCAGGCGCATCACGGTCTTTTCTTCATACAATTTGCGATACCTGATCTCTTCCGGATTATCCGCCTCATACAATACCTCAATCTGCCGGATGTATTTGCACAATGTTGCAATCAGAAGTAACTGCCTGTATGCTTCCCACTCTTTCTCCTCGAAGACGGCACAGAGATTCTCTGCCTCCTTCCTCTCAAGACATATCCCTGACAACATCCGAAGTTCCAGACCAAACAAACGGAATAATTCTCGCATCCGCTCTTTTTCCTCGCATTCCTGAACTCTGTCTTCCTCATCTCCTGACATCTCCAGATATTCACTTGCAAAATAAGACTCCGGATGATTATGCTCCTTTAGAAATCTCCGATAGACTCTCCTGCCTTCCGACAGATCCTGCTCTTCTCTGCCACCATCATGAAGCCATCCATTCTCATAGCGCATGAACATACATACTACCTGGCAGAATTCGTAATCCTGTATAATCGGAATCTCCAGATCTTCTGCGATTACCAGCTGCAGCATCATCTGAGACAGGTCTAATTCCATAGAATTATCATACGACATATAATCCTTGAGACTCTCTCCCTGAAACGTATGCATCTTCTTAATCGTATTCTTCATCGGGCGATAACCGGCATAGATGATATCCATCAGCAGTTGATATCTGCTGCTATCTTCCTCCTCTTTTCTAAGCAGCATCATAAAACCTATCGCAATCCTTGCCGCCTTTCTCTCTTCCAGCAGGAACCATTCCAGAAACCTTGTCCCGTAATACGCAGACTCCCGGTATGCATCACAGTATTGCACGGCATGATCCCTTGTCACCTCCATAAGCATCGTACGGCTGCGTTCATTTCTCACGATTCCATAGACAATAAACGGAATACTGTCAATCTGTATCTCTTTTTGATGCATATACAGAATCGGTTCCATCAGCATCCTGTCTGCGTCCGAGAACTGTTCCAACTTTCTGGCTGATAATCTCTTCCCTACCAGCGCATCATACATCTGCTCCTTATTCATATCATCCCATTCCATCTGCATCTCGACCATCCCATATCTGGAATCGGTGATCTGAAACAGATTCTCCCTTTTGTCAGCCGTCATCATCGCACTGACTACCAGATTCTTTATCTTCGCTTCTCTCATACACCGATCCATGAAAGCAGCCTTTGTATTTACATGACAATACAGTCCCTTATATGCAATTTTATTTCCCTTCATATATATCCTCCTATTACAGATTAACGTTTGCATCACTACTGGAAATCAGTTGCTGACAATCAAAGACATCCCTCCCTGCCATGATAAACTCTTTTGAAACATTGGAACCATTCGGCGATCTGCCGCAGATACCTTAATCAAATGAAAAAATAGAATGTATTTCATTTAGTGAACCTAATTCTAGCATATCCGGATCTTCACTTCAAGAAATATTGATGTTAAGGCACGGAAAATCGTTCGACAGAATTCTACATTTCTTCTCGGCTGTCTCACTCATATTTTCTTTCTCAGTTACATATATTAGTGGAAGGGGTGTATTTTCATGAATATAATAAATAGAATGATTAATAAGAAGGACAAGCCTTATATCATCATCGCTATTGCCCTTGGATTCCTGAACCATTTCCTATATGATTGGTCTGATCATGCGGCATTCACAGCTCTTTTCTGCCCTGTGAATGAATCTGTGTGGGAGCATTTGAAACTTCTGTTCTTTCCCTTGCTCTTTGTAACGGTACTTGAATACCTGCGTTCCAAAGGCGCGATCATCCGTTTCTTCTATTATCGCTTTCTGTCAGCAATGGGGGCGATGGGGTCTACCATCATGCTCTTCTATACTTATACGGGTATGATAGGACGGAATTATCTTGTCTTTGATATTTCCATCTTTTTTTCCAGCATTCTAATTGCCTTTGCAATCTATCGTTATTGTTGTAAACGGCAATGGAATGAACCTTCTCAGAGTACAACGTTCTCCATGTGGATCGTAGTCGCCCTGCTGTTTTTCGCCTTTACCTGTTTTCCTCCCGATATACCATTGTTCTTTCCAACGCCATAATATTGCCTGTATTTTACGGGTTCTGTTCTCTAAAATGTAACAGTTCAGCCCGCGCCATTCGCAAAACGCATCTGCGATGCTTCTCCGCTGCTACGCAGCTCTTTTTGCTCATAAAATGGCGCTCTGCTCATAAGCCGGATTGTGTGTTCATTCATGCAAGCATGATTCGCCCACAATCCGGCTTATGGCTGAACTGTTACTCTAAAATTAATATATTTCCAAGTCTTCAATGCATTTTCCTTACTATTGTAGTATAATTGGGATGACACTTTATTACGTTACAAGAAAGGAGCATATGTTATGGCAAACGAATCTGTTCGTTGTAAGATAGAACATCACGCAATCCTGTTCGCATTTCTTGCCAAAAGAGCTATCGAACTATGTGGTGACAAAGGCAAAGAGGCTATCCTCCAGGGCATGACTACCTATGGCAATGAGCGCGGTGCCCGTATGGCTGCCAATGCATTGGCACACGGGGATGAACTCACCACCATGACCAACCAGGCTTATGGAGAGTGGAAGCCGGACTATGATGGTCAGATGGAATTCGGGCAGTTAAGAACACAGCCTACCCTCCAGACATATATTTCCAAATGTGCCTGGTGCGATGCCTGGAAGAAACATGATTTGACAGAATACGGGAAACTTTATTGTGTCAATGTTGATAATGCAGTTTACCAGGGATTCCGTTCAGACTTTGTCTGTACCCCAGTTACCGCCTCTATGAGTTGGGGCGGTAAGCGGTGTGAATTCGACTGGGGACATCCCCTGACACCGGAGGAGTCCGAAGAACTTACCAAAAAGAAAAAAGAACTTGGGACTTCCTGTATGAAGGACTTTAATTTCCACACTGCCCATATCAAACATACCATCAGCAAGACACTGATTGAGACTCTGGGTGCGGAGGGGCAGAAGGCTGTAGACCTGGCACTCCAAGACTTTGCAGATACATTTGGACAGGAATATCTGGATGTCTTAGAAGGGGTCTATCCTGCTGTTTAAATAAGGAGGCATAGATATATGACTGACAACTTGAAGGCGAGAACCACCGATATCTCTACCGCTGAACATACTAAGAATATTATTGCCAACTGGATCAGTTCCCATGAACACGAGTTAATCGAAACAGCCGATTATATCTTCCACCATCCGGAACTGGCTTATCAGGAGACACTATCTTCTAAGTATCTGGCAGAATACCTGGCAAAGCATGGGTTCCAGCTTACCTATAAGACTGCAGGAATTGATACTGCATTTACCGCTGTCTGGACGAACGGAGCCGAACAGCAAAATCCTATTTTGGGATTTTTGGCTGAATACGACGCTTTGGCAGAACTCGGACATGCCTGCGGACACAATCTTCTTGGAACTGCGGTTGCCGCTGCTGCCTGCGCTTTGAAAGCAGATATGGAAGCGAACCGCACTCCCGGAACAATCCGTGTCTACGGCTGCCCGGCAGAAGAGATCATGTCCGGTAAGATTGTGATGAATGACCACGGTGTGTTCGATGATCTGGATGTGGCTGTGACCTGGCATCCATTCGACCGGAACCGAATCAGCAACGATATCTGGCAATCGCAGGATATCAAGAACTATACCTTCCACGGTGTCAGCGCCCACGCTTCGAAGTCCCCCGAAAACGGAAGAAGCGCGCTGGATGCCGCAGAACTTATGAATATTGGCGTGAACTATCTGCGGGAACATGTGCCGCTGGATGTGCGGATGCACTATGCCTATATCGATAATGGGCTGCCCGCAAACGTCGTTCCCGACTTTGCCAAGACCAACTACTTCATCCGTTCCAGCAAACGTGCGCGGACCGAGGATGCCAGCAAGCGTGTAGATGACTGCGCCAAAGGCGCTGCCATGATGACCGGAACCACCGTGGACATTGAACTGCTCGGCAGCTGCAAAGAGATGAAAGTCAACCGGATACTGACAGAGATCTACTACGAAGCAATGACTAAGATTCCTACCCCTGAGTACACCCAGGAAGAATTAAACTTTGCAGCCAAGATTACCGAGGAAGCCAGGCTTGTAAACAGCGGAACTTATTTCTCCGGGCTGGAGCCTTTGGAAGATGCCCCTGTTCCTATCTCTATAGGCACCGACGCTTCCGAAGTCAGCCACACCGTTCCCCTGATTACCATCAGTGCCGCAACCATGTGTAAAGGCACTCCTCTCCATCACTGGGCTGCCGCAAAACAAGCAGGCATGAGCATCGGACAGAAAGGTATGCTGTATGCGGCACGTTGCATGGCAGAGGGAACGAAATTATTGATTGAGAAACCAGGAAGTTTACAGAAGGCGTGGGACTTCCATTTGGGGACGGGGGAAATCTAGATTTCCCCCGTCCCAGAATGAATTTGCTGCGTCCCTTTTTGAAATCCCCCTGTCCCTTTTTGAATTTCCCCTGTCCCTTTCCAATCAGGTACACCACATATGTCAAATGGGTACACCACATATGTCAATTTGGGACGTAGTAAAAGTGCATTTTACTACGTCCCCAACCAAAGGAGGTTACATTATGATAACAAAGAAAATAGGAATTATCGGCTGTGGCAACATGGGCGGCGCAATCCTCTACGGAGCACTGGAGAGCGGAATCCTCCCCAAAGAAAACGTCTACGTATACGACATCAATCCGACTATGATGGAAAAAGCACAGAGTTGGGGTGTAAACCTCGCCAAAGATGACGAAGATGTCTGCGCAAACAGCGACATCATCCTTCTGGCAGTAAAGCCACAGAACGCAGCAGAAGCATTATCCATGTGTAAGAAATCGTTAGATGGCAAAGCCATGATGTCCATTGTTGCAGGTGTCACGGTAGAACGTCTTCGCAACATGATTGACGGCACTCCAAGAATCCTTCGCTTATTACCGAACACACCAGCCATGGTATTCGAAGGCGCATTCGCAGTATGCTCCGACAATGATTTTACAGACGAAGAACTTACCATCGCCAAATCAATTTATAAGACCATCGGTGTCATCGAGATGGTGCCTGAACACCTGATTGACGCTGCCTGCGCCCTGAACGGCGGTGGTCCGGCATACGTTGCGATGTTTATTGAAGCAATGGCTGACGGCGGTGTAAAACAAGGACTTCCAAGAGCAACTGCTTACCGCCTCGCAGCACAGACCTGTCTCGGCACTGCCAAGATGATTCTCGAAAAGGGCATCCATCCGGGCGAACTGAAAGATATGGTAACCTCCCCGGGCGGAACTACCATTGAAGGCTGTGAAGCACTGGAAAAAGGCGGCATGAGAGGCGCCGTTATCGATTGCATTAATAAAGCAACGGAGAAATCCAAGAAACTTTAAAATTTACTAACCACTAAATCGAATCGGGGACGGGGGAAATTGAAAAAACCCCCGTCCCCAAAGTGGGCTTAATACCCTGCCCCGCTGTCCGTATTTTTCATAATCTTAACCAGCCTACTCGTTCCAAGTCTGTCTGCGCCAAGCCTCATGAATTCTTCAGCATCATCAAAAGAAGAAATTCCACCTGCCGCTTTCACTTTCACGTCTTTTCCAATATGATTTCTCATGAGTTCTACATCTGCAAAAGTTGCTCCCGAAGTGGAGAATCCCGTGGAAGTCTTAATATATTCAGCTCCGGCGTTTGTAACAATCTCACACATTTTAATTTTTTCTTCTTCTGTAAGCAGGCATGTCTCGATAATCACTTTTAATATCTTTCCACCACACGCTTCATGAATCTGACGTATTTCGTCTTCGATCTCCTGATATCTCTTGTCTTTGAGATATCCGATATTGATTACCATATCGATTTCATCCGCACCATTTGCAATAGCATCTTTTGTTTCGAATACCTTTACTGCAGTTGTATGATATCCATTTGGGAAACCTATAACCGTACAGATTGGCAACTTGCCTTCTACATATTCTGCCGCCTGTTTTACATAAGCGGCCGGAATACATGCAGATGCAGTTTCATAATTCATCGCATCATCAAGAATCTGCCGAATCTCATCCCATGTAGCTGTCTGGGTAAGCAATGTATGATCTACAATCTTTAAAACATCTTTTTTCTCCATAACTGTCCTTTCTGTAATAAGTTTTCTCCTATTACCCACATGTTTTATACTAATTTTTCAAGAACCGAACTTCCAATGGTTCCTTCCGGCATGTCTACCCCGAAATTTTCCGCAATCGTTGCTCCTATTACCGCAAAAGTCTGTGTATCTTCAAGCCTGCCACACTCTTTGAAAGATGGTGAATATGCAAGAAATGGAACTTTCTCTCTCGTATGGTCTGTTCCGGTATGTGTCGGGTCATTTCCATGATCAGCCGTAATGATTAACAGATCATCTTCTTTCAGAAGATTCAAGAATTCGCCAAGCTTCACATCGAATTTTTCCAGTTCTTGTGCATATCCCTGCACATCACGGCGATGTCCCCATAAAGCATCAAAATCCACCAGGTTGACATAACAAAGTCCTTCAAAATCTTTCTTTGCGATCTCAATCGTCTGCTCCATTCCATGTACGGAGCTCTTAGATTTATTAGATTCCGTAATTCCCTCACCATCGAAAATGTCGAAAATCTTTCCTACAGAAATCACGTCAAACCCTGCATCTTTTAATACATTAAGCACCGTTCTTCCATATGGTTTAAGCGCATAATCATGACGGTTGCTCGTTCTTTTAAATTCACCTTTTTTCTTTCCAACATAAGGCCTTGCAATCACACGTCCAACCTTCCACTCATCTTTCATGGTGATTTCTCTGGCAATTTCACAACAGCGATATAACTCTTCCAGTCCGAATGTTTCTTCATTTCCACAGATCTGCAATACGGAATCTGCTGATGTGTAGACAATCATATGACCAGTAGCAATTTCTTCTTCCGCCAGTTCTTCCAGAATCTCCGTACCACTGGCACTCTTGTTTCCAATAATTGTGCGTCCGGTTCTAGCAGACAACTCATCCAGCAACTCTTGTGGAAATCCTGTCTCCGTGAATGTCTGGAATGGTTTTGTAATGTGTAATCCCATCATTTCCCAATGACCGGTCATCGTATCTTTTCCGGTACTTGCTTCATTCAGTTTCATAAAATATCCCAACGGTTTTTCCACTGGTTCTATCTGATGTAATGAATGCAGATTCGCCATACCCAATCTCTGAAGATTTGGTATTTTCAGTTCTTCAACGTTTTGAGAAATATGACCTAATGTATCCGTTCCGGAATCTCCATAGGCGGACGCATCATCCAATGCGCCCACACCTAAAGAATCAATTACAATTGTAAAAATTCTATTGTATCTCTTTTCACTCATTTTTTATACCCTTTAGAATAATGTAATAATACCAACCAGGGATGCCGCAATTGAGATGACCATCTGCATACCTGTGGAAGCACCTTCTGCAATAGCATCAATTACATTGGCATTATTTCCTTTGTTATCCATCTTAACATCCGTGATGGACTGTACTGCTTCCGTCTGTGGCAGCAACATTTTCGCGATCAATATACTGCCGACCGGAACCATTGCACTTGCAATCAGCAGATAATCCATAGGAATTCCAAGCGCATGGTATCCACCTAAAATAGACACGGACATACTTCCCATTCCTGAAACCAAGATTACTAAGATCTCACTATCTGTCAAAGACTTAATGTATTTGCTTACCAGAATCGGACTGTCTGTTTGACCCAGGAACATATTTGCAACTGCTACAAAACTTTCTACCTCTGTCGTTCCCATCAGTTTTCCTACTGCTTTCCCAATCCATTTTACAACGAATCCCAAAACTCCAATATAATATAACAGGCTTACCAATGCAGAAACAAAGATGATATTACCTAATGTCTGAACAATGAAAATGCTTCCCGCCGATGCACTGTCTGCAAGGCTTCCAAAGACAAAAGACAATCCCCCTTGTCCACAATTAATAACTGCCATAATCCCATCAGATATAACAGACACAATTATTTTTCCGATCGGAATCTTAACTAATAAGATTGCAATAATAAATTGTGCAACAATGGCTTTTAATACTGCTTTCCATTTAATATTTTTTCGGTCCCATGACAATAAGAAAATAATCCCTAAGACTACTACAATGCCCAGTAAATTCAATAAAAACTTCATCTTATGCGCCTCCCGGAATTATCTTTCCTTATCTGCTTTGATCAGTTTTCGAATCGCTTCAACAGCTACCTTGATTGCAGCTTCTGTATCATGTACCATCGGGTTATCCATTTCCAAAGCATTTCTTTCCTGATTTCCCACAACCAAGAAGTTGGAACCACAACGAACTCTTAAATGGCTTGCTGCAATAAATAATGCTGCTGATTCCATTTCTGATGCCTTGCATCCCATACGTTTCCATGCTTCCCATTTGTTCAACAATTCATAACTTACCGGCATTCTCTGTGGTTCATGCTGACCATAAAATGCATCCTTACACTGTACGACACCTGCATGGTATGTCAATCCCAGATCTTTACTTGCCTGTACAAGTGCATTTGTAACATCCAGATCAGCTACTGCTGGATATTCAATTGGTGCATATTCCCGGCTTGTCCCCTCCATTCGGATAGCACCTGTTGCAACTACGATGTCTCCGCCTTTTACATCCAATTCGATTCCGCCGCATGTTCCTACACGGATAAATGTATCAGCCCCGCAAAGTACCAATTCTTCCAAAGCAATTGATGCTGAAGGTCCGCCGATA